>DAHWEX010000330.1 GCA_027326205.1 Actinomycetota bacterium | reverse complement strand
GCCCGCATCCGCCGCGACAGCGGCCGGGCGAGCGCCGACGGCAGCCCGAACATCTGCGCCGGGTCCGGCAGCCGTATCGTGATCACGGTCGCCCCCTGCGCGGTGAGGGCGGCGACCGTTCGCGCGACGGCCTGGCCGCTGCGCACGGGGTCGAACCCGGCCCGCAGCGTGTCGTTGATGCCGACGACGACGCTGGCGACGTGCGGCCGCAGCAGCAGCGCGGTCGGGAGCTGGTCTCGCTCAACGTGCTTGGCCTGCGCCCCGTTGGCCGCGAGGTTGTGCAGTTCCGGCTTTTCCAGCCCGTCCGCGAGCAGGCGGGCCCAGCCGCGCCAGCTGCCGTCGGGCCGGGGGTCGCCAAGGCCGAGGGTGATCGAGTCGCCGAGGGTCACGATTCGGGTCATGGTCGCCTGCCTCTTGGGGTGATCTCCGCTACGCCGCTAGCCGGGCGGTGGGCGCGTCCGCTTCGATGACCGCCGCGTAGTGACCGAGTAGCTCGTCGGTGAGCGCGGACCAGGTCCGGCTGAGCACCCGCCGCCGCGCCGCCGCGCCGAGCGTGGCCCGCAGGACCGAGTCGTCGGCCAGCTTGCGCACGGCCGCGGTGAGCGCGTCCGGGTCGCCGGGCGGGACCAGGTACCCGGTTCCGCCGTCTGCGACGAGGTCGAGGGGGCCGCCGGCCGCGGGCGCGATGACCGGCAGGCCGCTCGCGGCGGCCTCCTGGATCGTCTGCCCGAATGTCTCGAACGGGCCGGTGTGCACGAACACGTCGAGCGAGGCGTAGATCCGCGCGAGGTCCGCTCCGTACCGCAGGCCGAGGAAGGCCGCCGACGGGAGCAGGGCGCGCAGTTCTTCCTCCATCGGGCCGCCGCCGGTGACCGCGAGCTTCACGCCGCCCACGGCGGCGACGGCGGCGAGGAGGTCCACGCGCTTCTCGATCGCCAGCCGGCCGACGTACCCGACGATGACCTCCCCGCCGGGCGCGATCTCGGCGCGCAGCCGGTCGTCCCGCAGCGACGGCCGGAACCGCTCGGTGTCGACCCCCCGGCCCCAGAGCCAGACCCGGTCCAGGCCGTGGGCGTCAAGTTCGGCGGCGGTCATGCTGGACGGGGCAAGCGTGCGGCCGGCCGTGTTGTGCACGTCGCGCAGCCAGTGCCACGCGAACGCCTCGGTCGCCCGGCCGAGGTGGTAGGCGCGCGCGTAGCTCGGCAGGTCCGTCTGGTAGACCGCGACCGTCGGCAGGTGCTCGGCCCGCGCCACCCGGGTGCCCCAGGCGCCGAGCGCGACCGGGCTCGCCAGGTGCACGACCTCGGTCCTGTGCGCCACGATCGCCTTGCGCGTCGCCGGGGACGGCAGGCCGAGCCGGAAGCTGGGGTAACCGGGCAGCGGCACCGACGGCACCCGCTCCACCGGGAACGGGAAATCACGGTCCGTGCCGGTGCCGCGCCCCGAGTCCGGGGCGATGACCAGCGGCTGATGGCCCTTGCGGACGAGGTTCTCCGCCACGCGCACTACGCAGTGTGCGACGCCATTAACGTCAGGCGGGAACGACTCCGTAATGATCGCGATCCTCATGTCATCAAGATCGCCAGAATGCGTTCGAATTCAGCCAAGCCGGCGTTACCCTCAAGCGAACCTTCGATGAAGCTTGATGAGCGGACGGTTCCCGCGGGCGCGGGCGGTTTCGTGCCTGCCTGACAGGCCGGGAAGAGGCGGCGCTCGCGGGGCGTTGACCACCGGCGTGGCTGACACTGACGCGAACGTTCCCCTCACCCTGGCCGGCGTCCCCCTGGGCGTGCTCGACCTGGCCCCCGTGCCCGAAGGCTCGACCGTCGGCGCTGCGCTGCGGGCCACGATCGACCTCGCGAAGCGGACCGAGGACCTGGGCTTCTCCCGGTTCTGGGTAGCCGAGCACCACGGCATGCCCGGCGTCGCGAGTTCCTCGCCACCGGTGCTGATCGGCCACATCGCCTCGGCGACGTCCTCGATCAGGGTCGGCTCGGGCGGGGTGATGCTGCCGAACCACTCCCCGCTCGTGGTGGCCGAGCAGTTCGGCATGCTCGAAGCCCTGCACCCCGGCCGGATCGACCTGGGCATCGGCCGCGCTCCCGGCACCGACCAGGCGACGGCGCAGGCGCTGCGCCACGGG
>DAHWEX010000322.1 GCA_027326205.1 Actinomycetota bacterium | reverse complement strand
CTCCCAGACCTGGCGGGCCCGGGACACCCGCGCCGCCCGGGGGGCGCGGCGCGCCTGGTACCCGGCCAGCGCGTCAGCCACCTGGTGCGGTCCCGGGCAGTCGGCGAGCGCGTCGGCGAGCGCGGCGGCGTCCTCGATGGCCTGGCAGGCCCCCTGGGCGAGGTAGGCGGGCATGGGGTGCACGATGTCGCCGAGCAGGACGACCCGGTCCACCGCCCACGAGGGCAGCGGCGCCCGGTCGATCATCCGCCAGCACTGGGCCATCCGCATCTGGCGCACGGCGGCGCGCACCGGCTCGGCCGACCAGGAGAAGGCCTCGTCAAGCTCTTCCGGTCCGCCCCACTCATCGGCGCGGCCCTGTCCGGCGCCGCCCGGGGATGCGGCGCCGGCCAGGGGATACAGATGGCTTCTGAACACCGCGACCTGCTCGTAGGCCTCGCCGACCCGGATGGGGTAGCGGGCGAAGTGCGCGTCGGGTCCCGTCCAGGCGGTCACGTCGTCGCAGGGCTCGCCGTCCAGTTCGTCGGCGGAAACGGTCCCGCGGTACGCGGCCCAGCCCTCGCCCGACGGCTCGCCGCCGCCGAGCAGCGCGCGGGCCACCGACCGGGCGCCGTCGGCCGCCACGACGACGTCGCCGGCGTACATCAGCCCGTCCGCGCAGGTCACGACCGCGCCGCCCATGACGGACGAGGCGAACTGGGACTGGTCGACCGAGGTGACCGTGCGTCCCGGCCGGAGTTCGACGTCCGCGTCGGCGCACGCGTCGGTGAGCAGGGACAGCAGGTCGGCCCGGCCCGCCACGAGGTACGGCGTCCCGTAGCGCGCGGTTAATGGCGCCCCGAGGTCAAGCTCGGCGAGGTCGGTGCCGCTGCCCAGGTCGCGGAGCACCGCCCGGCGCGGCCGGACGCCCAGGTCGAGGACCTGATCGAGAAGCCCGAGCCGGGCGAGCACGGCGGTCGCGTTCGGGGCCAGGCGCAGTCCCGGTCCCGCCTGCGCGAAGCGGGGCGCGCGCTCCAGCACCTGGACCCGGTGGCCGCCCTGGGCGAGTGCCAACGCGGCGGTGAGCCCGCCGACCCCGCCACCGATGACGACGATCTCCACCGCGCTCACTCCCCAAATCCGCCCAGGGACCGGATCCGCTTGTCACTGGCACGAAGGTCACGCACAGGATCATGCCGGTCACAGCAGTGTAGGAGCCTTCCGCGGTCATCGCGGTTAAAATTCTGCTGTGAAGAACAAGCCGCCCTACGCGATCGAGTCTGTGGACAACGCGTTGCGGATCCTTCAGATGCTGCGCGATTCCGGTCAGGTTCGCGTCTGCGACGTGGCCGCCGAGCTCGGCATCGCCCGGTCCACGGCGCACCGGCTGCTCGCGATGCTGGTCTACCGGGACTTCGCCGTCCAGGCCGAAGACCGCTCCTACCGCCCGGGCCCGGCGGTGTCCGCCGAGCCGCTGCGCGCCGAGCCGGCCCAGCGGCTGCGCCAGGTGATGCGCCCGCACATGGAGGCGCTGTGCGGCCAGGTCGCGGAGACCGTCAACCTGGTGGTCCTGCTGGGCACCCAGACGCGGTTCCTGCACACCGTGGAGTCAGCGCAGGTCCTGCGGGTGGGGGACCGGCAGGGCACGGTGCTCCCCGCGTGGAAGACCTCAGGGGGCAAGGCGCTGCTCGCCGAGCTGCCGGACGCCCAGCTCACCGCCCTGCTGCGCGGCTCCAGCGGCCGGCCGCCCGAGGGCATGACCGCCGCCGAGCGCCGGTCCCTGGTCAACGAGCTCCGCGTGGTCCGCGACCAGGGCTACGCGGAGAACATCCAGGAGTCCGAGTCGGGCGTCTGCGCGATCGGCCTGTGCGTCCGGGACCTGGCCGGGGCGCCGCTGGCCGCCCTGTCGGTGTCGTGCCCGTCGGTCCGCTACACCCCCGACCGCTCCCGCGAGTTCCTCCGTGAGCTGCGCGCCGCGGTGACCCGTGCCCAGGCGGACATGCCCGGGTTACGCGTCCGGCGGCGGCTCCGCCGACCACCCTCCGGTCCAGGTCCGGGGATCCCAGAACCACGCCCTGGCCCCCGGCTGGTGCTCCTTCCCCGGGGTCTCGGGGCCGAACACCGGCAGGCCGTCCGGCGGCGTGAACCCGAAGTCCGCACTCGCCGCCAGTTCCCCGACGTCGCGCAGCTCCTGTCGCATCATGGGCCGGCCGTCCTTGAACCTGGTCAGCCGGAGCAGTAGCCCGGTCTCGGCGTCCACGACCGCGACGGCGGGGAAGAACAGCCGCTTCCACCAGTCGAACCCGGTCCACACGTCTTCCCCGTACCTGGCCACGATCCGGTACGCGCGCCGCCCGCCCAGCATCAGCTCGCTGCCGCCAGACAGAACGAGGACCGGGTCGAGCAGCCAGGACGCGTCCAGCAGGTCGGCCAGTTCGCCGGGCGGGGGACTCGCGGACCCGGTGAGCACCCGGTCGGCGAACACGTGCCACTGCTGTTCCCCGTCGCTCGCGATCGTCAGCGCCTGATCGGAGTCCCGGCGGCGGGAACCGACCAGGGACGCGCCGGATGCGGGCCGCACGACGTCGATCCGGTACTCACACCAGCCGCCCATCGCCACGGTGGTCACCGCATGGCTGGCGCCGGCCGTCGACTCTCGCGCGTTGTCGCGCAGCGCGTCGAGGAGCAGCCCGACACCGCCGAATCCCGTGCCGCGGACGGACTGCGTCACCGCGGCGATCAGCGCCCCGGCGTCGAACCACTGATGGAGCGTCGCGCCGAACGACGGCACCGCCAGCCCGCTCCGGTAGACCAGGTGCAGCACGTCGTCCGCGAGCGCCGCGTCGTCCGCCGCGCCGGCTTCGGGCTCGTCAGGTGCGGTCTCGTCCGCGGGCACCTCCGCCTCAGGATCCTCGGCCTCGGCCGCGGCCTGGGCGAACGGGTCGACTCGCGGCCGCGTCGGCGCGTGCCTGATCAGCGCGCCCAGGCCGACGGCGGCGAGCCCCGCGACGGCCTTCGCGGCCTCCTTGCCCGCCGTGCCGAGCGCCTCGCCCACGGCATCCCCGAGCGCCGTGCCCGTCGGACTGTCGCGCGGCCCCCGCGCCCAGGACTTCCCGCTGCCGCCGGTGAACATGCTTCCCGCCGGGGCGCTGAAGGCCGCTGCCGCGGCCGCCCCGGGCACGTCCGCCGCCAGGAACTCGGTCACCGCCGGGGTCTCGCCGGCCGACCAGCGCGAGCAGCGCAGCAAGATGCCGAGTTCCGCGTCGACGACGGCCTCTATCTCTTCGTCCCAGGGCCCGGGCCCGCTCAGCCACCGCGGGAGCGGGGCGAACAGGCCGCCCGCCCCCGTGCTGCGGCCTAGCCGCCCGCCGCCCCGCCACGTCCGCCTGGCGACCGTGCGGAGCGCGCCGCGTACGCGCACCCCGGGCCGCCCCGCCAGCGTCACCTCGCCGCCGAGGGCCAGCGAGTACCCCGTGAGCAGCCAAGACGGCGCGAGCAGGCGGCGGTAGGGCGGCTGCGGCAGGCCGCTGAGTTCGCCGGAGCCGCCCGCCGGACGGTCGCGGAACCAGTGCCACATGCGCTCACCGTCGCTGCCGGCCGCCCAGGAACCGTCCGGCCCGTCCGCCCGGAAACGCCGTCCGGGTGCGAGCGCCAGGGTGCACACGCCGCCCTCGCCTCCCGGTTCGAAGCCCCAGGCGGGCCGGGAATCCTGCCCCCGGGGCACGTGCCACCCCGCGTCTCCCGCGCGCCCGAAGATCCATGGCGGCACATGGCCGAGCAGCCCGGACGGCGGCTGGTCCGACGTGACGGTGACGGTCGTCTCGGTGGCCGGGTCGGCCCCGGTCACCGTCCCCGACAGCGTCAGCTTCGTCCAGTCGGCCCGGTAAAGCAGCGCGATCAGTTCCCGCTCCGTGACCATCCCCGCGCTCCGCTCCTTAGGTCAGCGAGAGTGAACCGTCCGCCCGCGAGCCGGCCAGCCCGAGCTCGCGCGCCAGCGCGGTCAGCGTGCGGCCGAGCGGCGCATCGAGCCTGGCGGTGGCCAGTTCATCCCCGCGCGTCGTGCCCTGATTCACGATCACTACCGGAATTCCGAGCGACGAAGCGTGCCGAACGTACCGAAGTCCCGACATAACCGTCAACGAAGACCCGAGAACCACCAGCGCCGACGAGGAAGACACCAGCGAAAAGCACGATTCGACCCGTGGCCTGGGCACGTTCTCCCCGAAGAACACCACGTCCGGCTTGAGCAGCCCGCCGCACGCGAGGCAGTCGACCACGGCGAACCCGGCGGTCTCCTCGAGCGCCACGTCCCCGTCCGGGTTGACGGCGGGTTCCAGGCCGGCGGCGGCCCCGGTCCACGCGGGGTTCGCGGCGCGCAGCCGCGCGTCGAGCTCCTCGCGCGGCGACCGGGCCCAGCACGACAGGCACACGACCCGGTGCAGCGACCCGTGCAGCTCCGTCACGGATGCGGCCCCCGCCGCCTGGTGCAGCCCGTCCACGTTCTGGGTGATGATCCCGGAGGCGAGTCCCGCCCGCCGCAGGGCGGCAACGGCCCGGTGCCCGGCGTTCGGCGCGGCCCCGGTGACGTGCCGCCAGCCGAGGTGCGACCGCGCCCAGTACCGCTGCCGCGCCGTGTCCGACCCGGTGAACTCCTGATAGGTCATCGGCTGCCCGGCTCGCCGCGCCTGCCCGCTTGGCCCCCGGTAGTCGGGAATGCCGGACTCGGTGGAGAGCCCCGCACCACTCAAGATGGCGACATTGCCATGCCGGAAAACCTCAACCAATATCCCGAACGGCCGCTGGTTGCTCTCCATCGTCTCCGCTTTTACCAGGTCGCGTATTCGCTACCAATCGTAGGTCCCCGCGGCGGCCGACCGGTCGCGGTGTCCGCGACAAGCTGGCATGCTGGTCACGTGTGCACCGTTGTGGTCAGCCTCGCGCCGGGGGAGCGGGTGCCGTTGCGCCTGCTCGGGATCAGGGATGAGCTAACCGACCGCCCCTGGCGCCCGCCCGCCCGGCACTGGCCGGGGTCGCCCCTGATCGGCGGGCTCGACGAGCAGGCCGGCGGCACATGGCTGGCCGTCCACCCGGGTATCCCCCGGGTAGCTTGCCTGCTGAACGCCCGGGGCGCGTTCGCGGATCCGGAGCGCCGCCGCAGCCGGGGTGACCTCTCGCTCCGTGCCGCCGCCGCCGGGCCTGGCTTCCTCGGCCGGCTGGCCAGCGACCCGGAGGCGCTGCTGTCGTACGACCCGTTCCACCTGATCTGCGCGACCACGGACTCGGTGTCCGCGCTCACCTGGCTGGGGCGTGACCCGGCGAACGGGTCCGGGCGGCCGCGGGTCCGGCAGCTCGCCCCCGGCACGCACCTGTTCACGAACGCGGGCCACGCCTACCCCGCGGCACCCGGCGACCCCGAGGCCGAGCCCAAGGCGCTGCACTTCGCGGACAAGTTCGCCGCCGCCCGGCCGCCCGCCGACCCGGCGCTCCCGGTCGCCCAGGCGTGGGGTGACTGGCTCACCCTGGCGGCCGGCGACGGCCTGGCCCCCGCCGACCCGGCGGGCATCATCGTCCGCAAGGACCTGCCCGATGGCCGGGTCTACGGCACCACCTCGGTAACCCTGGTCGCGCTGGCCGACGGCGCGCTCCGGTACGACTTCCAGGCCCGGCCGGGTAGCTCGGATGGCTGGGTCAGCGTTCGCGCTGGGTAGTTACCGGGCACCGGCGCCGGCCCGGTCAACGTCGGCCAAATCGTCTACGAGCTGGCGGGAAGGTACCGCCGGACCAGGTCCGCGAGGCCCGGCGGGTAGACGTCGTCGGCGGTCGCGTCAAGCTCGGCGAGGGTCCACCAGCGGTGGCTCACGATGCCGTCCGAGGTGTGCATGGCGGCGACGTCGCCCAGCGGCCGCTCCTCGTCGGGGACCCGGCCGACGAAGTAGTGGTCGTGCTGCAGGCACAGCCGCTGCGCCCCGTTCAGGTGCGATACCTGCACGGTGGAGTTGACGAGTACCTCGTCGGCGGCCACCGGCACGTCCGCCCAGCCGGTCTCCTCGAGCAGCTCCCGGCGGGCGGCGGCATGGAAGTCCTCGCCCAGTTCGACCCCGCCGCCCGGGGTGCTCCAGTGCCTGCCCTTGGGCGGCGGGTCGTCGTAGAAGAACAGCAGCACCCGCCCCGCAGGGTCGACCGCTATCACCCGTCCCGCCAGCCGCTGCGGCAACTCAGACTCAGTCACCGGACCATTGTGCCTTGCCCCGTCGGCCGGTGAGCGGCGGACGGCGGATCGCCGGGAGCACCCGGTCCCTCCTAACGATCCTCGGCGAGCGCTTCCGCTGGCTGACGGCCCCCCGCTCGGCGATCGTGCAGCCCAGCCCGGTCCAGGCCGGCCTCACCACCGACCCAGCCGCCGACCTGGAGCGCCTCTTCGCCACCCTGGTCGCGTAAGAGCCCTGGCCGGCGACGCGCCCGGGTTCCCAGCCGCCTTCCGGCCCCGCCCCGGAGCCGCTGACGTCATTCAGTGGCCGGCGGTCCCCGGAGCCCGTTGATGGGGCCGCCCCATTCGGATTCCGGAGTTT
>DAHWEX010000317.1 GCA_027326205.1 Actinomycetota bacterium | reverse complement strand
AGCCATCACGCCGTTCAACTTCACCTCGATCGCGGGCAACCTGCCGACCGCGCCCGCGCTGCTCGGCAACGTGGTGGTGTGGAAGCCGTCGCCGACCCAGCAGCTCTCGGCGCACTACCTGATGCGCCTGCTCGAGGCGGCGGGGCTGCCCCCTGGGGTGATCAACCTGGTGACCGGCGACGGGCAGGCGGTTTCGCAGGTCGCGCTGTCGCACCCCGACCTGGCGGGCATCCACTTCACCGGCTCGACGGGGACGTTCCAGCACCTGTGGCGGGCGGTGGGGGAGAACATCGCGCGCTACCGGAACTACCCGCGCGTTGTCGGGGAGACCGGCGGCAAGGACTTCGTGATCGTCCACCCGTCCGCCGAGCGGGCGAGCATCGTGACCGCGCTAGTCCGCGGCGCGTTCGAGTACCAGGGCCAGAAGTGCTCCGCCGCCTCCCGGGCCTATCTTCCCGCCTCCCTGTGGGCGGGGCTGAGGGACGAGCTCGTCGCCACCACGCAGGGCATCGTCTACGGCGACGTGTCCGAGGACCTGTCGCTGTTCGGCGGCGCGGTGATCGACGAGCGCGCGCTGACCAAGCACCGCGCCGCGTTCGACCGGGCCAGGACCCGGCCGGACGTCACCTTCCTGGCCGGCGGCGAGACCTCCGACGAGACCGGGTACTTCGTCAAGCCGACCGTCCTGGAGTGCGCCAACCCGGCCGACGAGGTGTTCACCACCGAGTACTTCGGCCCGATCCTCGCCGTCCACGTGTACCAGGACGCCGACTACGACGCGATGCTCGCCCAGGCCGCCGACGCCGCCCCTTACGCGCTGACCGGCTCGATCCTGGCCACCGACCGGGCGGCGATCGCCCGCGCGGAAGACCGGCTCCGCTACAGCGCGGGCAACTTCTACGTCAACGACAAGCCGACCGGCGCGGTGGTCGGCCAGCAGCCGTTCGGCGGTGCCCGGGCCAGCGGCACCGACGACAAGGCGGGCTCGGTGTTCAACCTGATCCGCTGGGTCTCCGCCCGGTCGATCAAGGAGACGTTCGTGCCGCCCACCGACTACCGTTATCCGCATATGGGCTAATTGGCTAGTCGGCTAGTCGGCTAGCTAGCCCGGGGGCGGATAGTCACCGGAGGATCCGATTCACCGGCTCGTGCTGTGGAACATCGACCTGACGCTGCTCGACGTCGCGAAGGTCACCCGGGCGGCGTACGCCGAGGCGTTCGCGACGGTCACCGGCCGCCCGTTGGTCCAGTTGCCGCAGCTGGTCGGCCGGACCGAGCCGGAGATCTTCTTCGACGCACTCGGACGCAACGGACTCAGCCTCCGCGCGGACGGCGCGGCCGAGCGGCTGCTCGCGCCGTTCGGCGCCGAGTTCGCGACCCGCATGGCCGCCCGCAAGGCCCAGCTGGCCACCGAAGGCACGCTGCTGCCCGGCGCGGCCGGCGCCGTGGCCGCGGTCGGGAAGCTGGAGCACGTCGTCCAGTCCGTGCTGACCGGCTCAAGCCGCCCGAACGCCGTGCTCAAACTGCACGCCTTCGGCCTTGACAAGCACCTGGACCTGTCCGTCGCCGGGTTCGCGGGCTCCGAGGCCTACCCCAAGGGCGCCCTGCTGCGGGCGACCCGGCTCAAGGCCGAGGAAAAGTACAAGGTCAGCTTCGCCGAGCGGGCGACCGTCTACATCGCCGACTCGCCGCGCGACGTCGAGGCCGCGAAGATGGGCGGCGCGACGTCGGTCGCGGTGGCCAGCGGCCGCGCGTCGAGCCCGGAGCTCCGCGAGGCCGGCGCGGACCTGGTCCTACCGGACCTCACCCACCTTGACGACCTCATCTCCCTCGTCACGGCGCGCCCCTGAGCGGCCCGCCCACATAGTGGATATTTGGCGGCAGTCCCTGAGGCGGAACTATCCGCGATGACGAGTTTGACCAAAGATTCTCCTAGGGTGACCGATAGAAATCGCAGGTGACCCGAGTGCCCGGACGCGTCCGGATGTGCTCGCATCGGACCACGCTGGTTCTAGTCTGTAGCTAGGAGGGCATCAGGGCCACACGTACGTGTGCCCGTTTCTAGCGATGCGACAGTGATCCGGATTTCACGCTAAGCGGCGCGGCCACGGTCACCGTGGCCCCCACCGGGGGGTACGGGGGGGCGTCCCCCTCGGGCGACACTGTCGCGTGCCTGTGTGCAACGGACGGCACAACGAGGTGCCGGATCGGTCATCACGAAGGAGTGGACAGCAATGCCGGAACGCGCGGCTGAGGCTAAGCAGGCCATGCAACCTCTGCAGGCTACGCAGGCCCCAGACGACACCAGGGAGGACCTGATCGCCAAGGCGGCGGGCGAGTGGCCCGCCGCGCACGGAGACGCGGTGCCGCCGGGGAGCGGCGCCGGCCAGGTGGTGGGTGACCTGCCTGGCTTCCTGACCGCGTACTACCGGCTTGTCGCCGCCGAGGACCTCATCGCCGCCGGCCCCTTCCGGGTGGCCGCGACCGCCGCCCGGCACGCCGCCCTCGGAGCCGGCCGTCCGAAGGGCCGGCCCGCCGTCAGGGTAGGCAGCGGCAACGACGCCTCGCTGACCCTGGCCGGCACCGTCGTGGACATCGTCACCGACGACATGCCGTACCTGGTCGACTCGGTGACGATGGAGCTCAACCGGCACGGTGCCGACGTCCTGCTCATCGTGCACCCGCTGCTCACCGTCCACCGGGACGTGGCCGGGAACGCCCACGGCATCGAGGTGGGGGACCGGGACGACTCTGACGCCGTCCGCGAGTCCTGGATCCACGTCGAGCTGGGCCACGTCGACGGCCAGGACCGGCTGGCCAGCGACCTCCGGCGGGTCCTGGACGACCTGCGGGTCACCATGGAGGACCAGCGCCGCATGCGGTCCGCCGCCCGCGACATGGTCGAGCTGCTTGTCGACGCGGGCGGCCCCGAGGACGCTGAGGCGGCCGAGCTGCTCGCCTGGCTCTCGGCCGGCCACTTCACCTTCCTGGGCTACCGCGCCTACGACTTCGCCGGCGGGGAGCTGAAGCCCGTTCCCGGCACCGGCCTCGGCATCCTGCGGCACGACGGCGACGACTCCTTCGCCGCCACCCCCCCCGGCGGCAGGTACGGCACCCACCAGCCGCGCCTGCTCGTGCTGGCCAAGTCCTCGACGATGTCCACGGTCTACCGGCCCAGTTACCTGGACTACGTCGCGGTCAGGAGGTTCAACCAGGAGACGGGCCAGGTCGTCGGCGAGTACCGGTTCCTCGGCCTGTACACGCAGGCCGCCTACACCGAGTCGGTCACCCGCATCCCCGTCCTGCGGCGCAAGGTCGACCGCATGCTGGAAACGGCCGGGGTGCCCGCCGACAGCCACGGCGGCAAGGCGCTCATCGAGATCCTCGAGGGTTACCCGCGCGAGGAGCTCTTCGAGATCAGCGCGGAGCAGCTCACCCCCATCGCGATGGCCGTCCTCGGTCTCGGCGAGCGCAAGCAGGTGCGCCTGTTCCTGCGCCCCGACGCCTACGACCGGTACGTCTCCTGCCTCGTCTACCTGCCCCGCGACCGCTACACCACGCAGGTGCGGCTGCGCGCCCAGGACATACTGAAGACCGCCTTCTGCGGCGAAGACGTGGACTACAGCGCGATGGTGGGCAATTCGGCGCTGGCCAGGCTGCACGTCGTCGTGCACGCGGCCCCCGGCTGCCCGCTCCGGGAGGTCGACCAGGAGGCGCTGCAGGCGAAGATCGCCGCCGCCGTCCGCTCCTGGGACGACGACCTGGTCGCCGAGGCGCAGCGCCAGCTGGGCCGGGAACACGCGGCCAAGGTACTGCGGACCTGCGCCAACGCCATCCCGGAGACCTACAAGGCCGACGTCACGCCGGCCGAAGCGGTCGAGGACCTCGCGGTGGTGCAACGGCTGCGCGAAGAGGGAAACCCGTTCGAGCTCAAGCTGACTTTCCTGCGCGACGACCGCTGGCGGCTGACGGTCTTCCGGCTCTCTCCCATCACGCTGTCGGACATCCTCCCGCAGTTGCAGCACATGGGGCTCGAGGTGCTCGACGAGCACCCGTACGAATTCGATCATGCCGAGCGCCCGTTCTGGATCTACGACTTC
>DAHWEX010000301.1 GCA_027326205.1 Actinomycetota bacterium | reverse complement strand
CGGCCGCGCCGCCGCCGACCCTACCCCGGGCGGTCCTGCCCCGGTGCCGCCGCCCGGTGATCCCGCGGCGACCGGGCCGCAGGCACTGGGCGGGCGGGGGCTGAGCGACCCGTTTAGCGTGCAGATGTTCAACCACCTGATGCGCGGCGGCGCGCAGCGGACCGCCCTGGTGTTCATGGACGCGGAGGAGACGCTCCGGCTCATCGAGGCGGTACGCGGGCTTGCCGGGTTTTTCGCCACGCAGGTGTCCTACCGGCCGGACGCGAGAAACACCTGCCTGCTCGTCTTCCGCAGGCCCACGCTGGACGGGGTCCAGGGCTTCCTCGACGGACTCGGCACCGTGCCGGCCCTGGCGAGCGCCGCGGCCAGGCAACTCGACCGCCCGGGCCAGCCCGGGCTGGTGGGCTACCCGGACGTGGCCGAGCTCACCCGGATGGTCCAGGCCATGCGGGTCGCCGGCGCGCTGCGGGTGGACGACTGGCCGGCCCTGCCCGCCACGGTGCGGGCGATGGCGGCCGAGCTTCAGGAGGCCCGTCGCTGGGCCGGCCGCCTGCGCGAACTGGCCAGGCGGGACGTCCCGCTCGGCCCGGAAGGCGTGCGCGACTGGGTCAGCTCGGCGGTCCCCGACGCGGGCGGCGTGTGGGCGCGCCTGGAGCGGATGCCCGGGCTCGATGGGGTGAAGAAGCACCTGGCGACGCTCAAGTCCAGGCTCGAGGCGGACGCGATGCTGCGGGCGCAGGGGCGGGTGGACGCCGAGCCGGGGTCCAGTCACCTGGTCTTCACCGGCAACCCGGGCACCGGCAAGACCACCGTGGCCCGGCTGGTCGGCGAGATGTACCGGGACCTCGGCGTGCTCGGCCGGGGGCACGTGGTCGAGGTTGGCGCCGCGGACCTGGTCGCCGCGGTCGTCGGCGGCACCGCGCCCAAGACCGAGGCGGTCATCGACCGGGCGCTCGACGGCGTGCTGTTCATCGACGAGGCCTACCAGCTCAGCGACCAGCAGTCCGGCTTCGGCCAGGAGGCCATCGACACGCTGCTGCGGCGGATGGAGAACGACCGGGACCGCCTCGTGGTGATCGTGGCCGGCTACCCCGCCAAGATGGATGAGTTCCTCGAGGCCAACCAGGGGCTGCGCAGCCGGTTCCCGGTCGCGAACGTCATCGAGTTCGAGGATTACGACCCCCCGACCCTGCGGGCCATCGCCCTGGCGCGGATCGCCGCCCAGGGCGTCACCGTGGCACCCGGTCTGGAGCAGGACCTCGGTACGGTCATCGGCGGCCTGCACCGGACCAAGCGGTCCGGGTTCGGCAACGCGCGCGCGATGCGCGAGATCAGCGACGAGATCGTCACCCGGTGGGCGATGAGGACCAGCCCCGACGTGCACCTACCCGCCGAAAGCGCCGACCTGCCCGGCCGGCTGCGGGTCTTCCTCGACCGCGAGCTGCCCAGCATGAGCGATCTCCTCGGCGAACTCGACGCGATGATCGGGCTTGAGCCGGTGAAGGACGCGATCCGCGGCCTGGTCGCGACGATCAGGCTCAAGCAGCGGCGGGCCCGCGGCGGCGCCGTGCCCCTCGCCGTCGCGGCGCCGCACATGCTCTTCCTTGGACCGCCCGGTACCGGCAAGACGACCGTGGCCCGGCTCACCGGGGAGCTGTTCCGGTCGCTCGGCCTACTGGTCAAGGGCCACGTGGTCGAGGTCGGCCGGGTGCAGCTCGTGGCCGGCTACGTGGGGCAGACGGCCATCAAGACCACGGAGCGGATCGAGGAGGCCCTGGACGGCGTGCTGTTCATCGACGAGGCCTACGCGTTGTCGGCCGGCCGGGACGGCACCGACTTCGGCAGGGAAGCCATCGACGCGCTCAACCAGCAGATGGAAAACCTGCGCGGCCGGATCGCGGTGATCGCGGCCGGCTACCCGGCGCCGATGGCCGAGTTCCTCGACGCCAACCCGGGCCTGGCCTCCCGGTTCACGGTCCGGGTGGACTTCCCTGATTACTCTGGCCAGGAACTGATCCAGATCCTGGAGGCCATGGCCGCCAAGGAGGGGTACCAGTTCACCGCCGCGGCCCGGGCAAAGTGCCTCGCCTGGTTCGAGGCGCAGCGGGCCGCGCGGCCGGGCAGCTTCGGCAACGGGCGGGCCGCGCGCGGGCTGCTGGAAACGCTTGAGGCAAGCCTGGGCAGGCGAACGCTGCTCCTGGACGACGCCGACGATGCCACGCTGTCGCTGTTCACGGCCGAGGATGTCCCCGATGCGCGCCGCTGACCCGATTCCCGCCTGCCCGGTCTGCGCCCTTCCCGCCGGGGCCGGCGACTACTGCGAGTGCGGCTGGGTGCTGCGCGGCCCGCGGCGACTCGGCCCGGTCACCGACGCGGTGCGCGCGGACTTCGACAGGCGGCTCGCCGCCGCCACGCTGGAGTTCGACGCCCGCGCCGCCGCGCTGGTCAGCTCGGTGCCCGGCCGGTTCGCACGGTGGATCAGGGGCGGCCCGCCGGACCGCGCGCAGTGGGCGACGGCCCGGCGGCAAGCCGCGGTGGCCGCCGACGAGGCAGTCGATGACAGCACCGCCCGCAAGGAGTTCGCGGCGCTGCTGCGCGGGGTCGCCCCGGGCGGCCAGGCGCTTCTCATCGAGGTCGTCCCGGAGGGAATCGTCGTGACCAGGGCCGTGATGGGCGCGACCGGCGCACCGCGCTACGAGGCGGACCAGCCGGTGCGGCCGTGGCCCGATCTCGTTCCCGGCCTGTCCGCCCATCCCGAGGAGCGGCTGCTCCAGCTGGCGGGCGGCCGCGGCCGCCCGGAGACGGCGGAGTTGCGGGACCGCCTCGACGAGGCGCTGCGGGAGCCCGCGGCGGAACTGGCGGGCGCCGCGGCGGTGCTGATCGTCTGCGGCCCGGCCGGCTGGACGCTGCCCGAGGCCGTCGCTGGCCTGTGCGCCGAGTTGTTCCCCGGAGCGAGGGTGCTGCGCGTCGCGGGAGATGCCGCGGCCGCGGGCACGGGATCGATCGGCAGGCTGACCGCCGCCATGCCGCTGCTGCACGGCTACGGCGTGATCGTGGCGACGGTCGACCCGGTTACCGGAGCGGTCGCTGCCGCGACCCAGCCGCTCTTCGCCCCGGGCGACGCGCCCGGGGCCAGGGCCTCGGTCACCTTGCGCCGGTTCCCCGGAGACCGGGAGCGGGCCACCCTCGCCGTCGCGGTCGACGCCGCCTGGTCGGCGGAGCCGCAGGTCGTGGCCGTGCACACGATCCCGCAGCCGGAGCCGCTCTACCAGGTCAGCGCGGTACTCGACCCGTCCGGCCAGGTCAGGTTCACCGAGCCGCCCGGGATCGGGGAGGACAGCCGGCCGTGGACGGAGGTGCGTGCCTGCGTGCCGAGCGCCGTCGACGTACGACCGGCCGCGGTCGACCTGGTCTGCGCGATCGACCTGGCCGGGAGCCACGGCCAGGTCGCCAGGCGTAAGAAGCTGGTGAGCGACCTGCTCGGCGAGCTGGCCCGTGAGTACCCGGAGTCCGCCGCGCCGCGAGTCAGCGTGATCGGCTGCGTCGACCACCGGTACGAGCCGGGGGCGGAGAGCAAAGCGGTGGTCCGCGGCGCCCCACTCGGCGCGCTTGACCACGCGGTGCGGGCGCTCGCCGAACTGCGCGGCGACGAGATCCGCTACCCGGAGGCGGCGTCGCTTGAGGACCTGCTCTACGAGGCGCACCGGATGCTCGCCCGCGCCAGGAAGGCGGGACGGGTCGGCCGGCTGCTTCTCGTGGCCGGCCGTCGCCCGCACCCCCCGGCCCTCACGGTGAGCCCGCGACCCGGGGCGCCCCTGGTCCAGCCCTGCCCGAAGCGCTATGACTGGCGAGACCTGACCCGCCAACTCGGCAAGGCCGGGGTCGGCACCGTGGCGGTCGCCGACACGCTGCCGATGCGCGCCGCGAAGGGCGGGTTCTGGGCGGAGACGGGCGCGGACGGGCTGTACTCGCTGCCCGCCGCGACCGCGCAGGCGCTCGGCGAGGATCTCGGGCTCCTCGTCCGGGAGGAACAACGCCCGGGGCTACCGCTGCCGGCCTTAGCGCAACGCCGATTTGATGTGGATTTAAGGAAGGAATCGCGATGACGACGACGATGTTCGGAGCCGGCCCGGGGGCGCGGCGGTCGATGGGGCGCATCGGCCTGTGGGGGCCGCCAGGAAGCGGCAAGACGACCTTTCTCGCGGCGCTGAACATCGCGGTGCTGCAGTCGGCGGACAAGCAGATCCGGCTCTTCGGCACCGACACCGACTCGACCGTGTTCCTGAAGGAGAGCACCGCGATGCTCACCAGGGACCGCACCTTCCCCGACGCCACCGAGGCGGGCAAGCAGCTGAGCTGGGTGCTGAGCATGGACCAGCAGATCCAGGTGCCGACGAAGCTGTTCGGCAAGAAGCAGTCCGCCAACGTCACGGTCGACCTGAACCTGGACCTGCTCGACGAGCCGGGCCGGATGTTCAGCGACCGGCCGGCGGAGGCGGCGGACAAGGACGACGATGACTCCGGCCTCGGGTTCGACAGCGACGACGATGACCCGGTGTCGCAGTCGCCGGACAACTCGGCGGAGAGCGTGATGGACCAGCTTTCCGGTTGCAACGGGCTCGTCCTGCTCTTCGATCCCACGCGGGAGTGGGAGGAGGGCGACATGTTCAACTACTTCCAGGGCACCCTGCTCGAGATCGCCCAGCGCCGGATGATGGGCCGGGCCGAGGCGGGGGGCCGGCTGCCGCACTACGTGGCCGTGTGCGTGACGAAGTTCGACCACCCGGACGTGTACCGGCGGGCGCGGCGGCTGGGCTACCGGTCCTTCTCACCCTACGACCCGTACCTGTTCCCCCGGGTACCCGACGAGTTCGCCGAGGAGTTCTTCGTCAGCCTGGTCCGGGAGGCCGACAAGGGCAACGCCGAACTGGTGCCGAACGCGCTGCGCCGCTTCTTCCTGCCCGAGCGGATCCAGTTCTTCGTCACCTCGGCCATCGGCTTCCACCTGAACAAGTCCTCCTCCCGGTTCCAGGAAGCGGACTCGATGAACCTCGCCCCCAAGCCGGGCGGCGGCCACCTGATCAGGGGGCCCATTCACCCGATCAACGTCGTCGAGCCGCTGATCTGGCTCGGTGAGCACCTGGCGGGCGGTACGCGATGACGGAACCGGTGACCGCGGAGGCCGGCTGGGCGATCTGGAGCAAGCAGGCGGGCACCCGCGACGACTACTCGGTCCTCGCCTGCTCCGACACGTTCCCGAAGACGGGCTTCGCCAAGATCATCTCCCGCTTCACGCCGGGTACCCCGGACACCCGGGCCGGCCAGGGGGCGGGCGCGCTGCCCTGGGTGACGCTGAGCTGGGTCGGCACCGACGACGCGCTGCGGCTCGGGCTCGCGATCACCGACCTGGGGGACCAGCCCCAGGTCGACGGCGTCGGCCGGCCGATCTCCCGGACCCGGTACTTCTGCGTCCCGTACGACCAGGTGAAGGGCGAAGCGCTGAGCTACACCGCGCTCTATCACGCGCTCGACCGGGTGACCAGGTTCCCCGACGGCGGACAGCCGCTCACGCTGGCGATTCCCCGGCTGACGACGGCCGACGTGCTGGCGTCGGTGATCGAAGACAGCAAGATCGACGAGCGGGTGATCGGCGCCGCGGCCGCGCTGCTGCTCGACGGCAACGTCAGCGTGGTGCAGGCCGAGGGCAGCACCGTCGAGGAACGCCTCGCCTTCCTCGACGCGGTGAGCAGCCTGCTGCCCTACGGGTACCGCACCAAGTTCACCGGGGGCACCTGGGCGGACAGCGGGGTCAGGCACCGGCTCCGGCTGGCCTTCGCGGCCAGGCCCAAGGACGACGCGGCGGCGCTGAGCTGGCGGCAGGGCGGCGATGTCCCGGCGGGCGACAGCGCCGGGCGCCGGTTCTTCGATGAGTTCCGCCTGCTCACCCAGGACGGCATCGCCGGCGCGCACTTCTCCGCCGTCCGGGTCGCCGAGATCATGGCCAAGGAGGCGGACCCGCAGAAGTTCGAGCAGCCCGAGTGCGCACTGTCGGCGTTGCGGGAGATCGGCCTGCCGCACCGGGTACGCCGGTCGCTCAGGGACGGGAAGCCCGTCGACCTCGCCGACCTGCGGCGGGTCTTCGCCGCCGGGCGGCTGGCCGACCTCGACCCGCCGCGCACGGACCTGCTGACCGAACTGGGCAAGGTCGGCGCGGCGCAGGACTGGCCGCTCATCGCCGCCAGTGTCCACGAGGCCGACGGCGATCCGGGCGCACTCGCGCGGACCCTGGCGTACTTCGGCACCAGGATGCTCTGGAACGGCCGGCCGGACGAAGACCTCGTGCGGCAATGCCAGGAGCTCGCCGTAAGCCTGGGGCTCGGGGACAACATGCTCGCGAACCTGATCCGGATGCCGCCGTCGGCCGCGCCAGGCGCGGCCCGCGACACCGGAATCCGGATCGTCACCGACCTGGTGGAAGCGGCCCTCTTCGGCCCAGGGGACGGCCGGGAGCACCCGTTCACCAGGGAGCAGCTCGCGGCCAACCCCGTCGTCGCCGCCGAGGTCATGGCGGCACTCGCGCCCTCGGGGCGGGCCATCGACCTGCTCGGCATGCTCGCGCTGCCTGGCCCGCTGGCCAGGGTCTTCGAGTTCGCGCTGCGCAACAAGCGAGGGAAGGCGCCAGAGGACGACTTCGCCGAGCTCAGCCGGCTGGGAGACGACTGCGTCCGGGCCGCGCTGCGCGCCGGATTCGGGACGGACCGGCTCGACAGCCTGCTGCCGGGGTTCACGACCTGGCTCGCCACCCGGGGCCCGGTCAACAGGGACGACCGGGGGAGCTGGCGGCAGGCGCTCACCGGACTCGCCCGCACCGCGCAGCAGCGCGCGTACATCGACATCGCGCTGCTGAGCATCGACGCGGCGCCGACGGCGCTCCCGCCCGCGGCCGGCCGTCCGGACTACCCGGACTACACGCAGCAACTCGCCCACATCTGGAAGCAGCTCGCGGCGTCCGGGCGCTTTCCCGGCGAGAGCTGCGTGCGCGCGTTCGCCCGCTACCTTGACGGGCAACCGTGGACGGCGTCAAGGCAGCAGGCGCAGGCCGTCGCCGAACTGGCGGAGCGCCTCCGCGCATACGAACAGGGGAACACGCTCGTCGGGGCGCTCGCGAGCGGCTTCGAGACGACACCGGCCGCCAAGGGATGGGACTTCGCCCAGCGGCTGCTCGAATGGGTGCGGAAGCACGATCCGGACGCGATCCGCAACGGGGTGCTGGCGACCATCGCGGGGCTGCCGCCCGGCACGCCCTCCGACAAGACGGCGGAACTTTGCCTGCGGGCGGCCAAGCGGAACGTCAAGCCGGACACGGCGATCGCGGCGCTGGCCAAGTCGGGTGCGGTGGATTCCGCCGCGGCCGCGGCGAACCTGCTCATGGACCTGCGGGTGACGTTCGAAGGCTCCGACATAGACATGCGGCTCGCGGATGACTGGCAGGAAAGGCTCAGCAGCGCGATCGGCCAGGGCGCGTTCTCCCAGCGGGCCGATTTCGCCCGGGAAGTGCGGGAGCTGGTGTCCCGCTACACGCTTGCCGAGATGTGGGGGCAGTTCCGCCTGCTGTCGCAGCTGACCGCCTCCATCCGGGACGGGCAGTACGAACTGACGGACGACGAGCGCGCCGGCTACAACCAGCTCGCGGAGGACGTCGACGGGTACGTCAGGAAGTCGGGGAAGCGCCAGTCGCTGTGGCGGGGCCGGTGAGCCAGGCACGGGTCGGCGTCGACATCGGGTCGCGGCTCGCCAAGATCGTCCCCGCCGGCGACCCAGGCGGCCAGGACCGGCCCCGCCTTCGCGCCGGCAGCGCCCGCGCCGTGCTCGCGCAGGTGGCGGCGGCGGAGGCGGCCGAGGTATGCCTGGCCGTGCCCGACGCGTGGCTGAACGGCAGCGAGCGGGGCGGGCGGGAGCAGGAGGCGCTGCGCCAGATCGCGGAAGACGAGCTCATGCTCGCCCCGGTCACCTGGGCGGGCCAGCTCGCCGCGGTCGCGGCGCTGGCCGCGAGCCGGGAGGCCGCCGCCGGACAGGACCCGCGCCGGTACCTGGTCTGCGATGCGGGCGCCGGCGGCGTCCGGGTGGCCCTCTGCGAGGTCAGCGCCGCGCCGGGCGCCCGGTACGCGGTCCGCCAGGTCGGCGTGCACGCCGTCTCCGGTGGCGGCTGGCTCGACTTCGACGACGCCGTGCGGACCGAGACCGGCGCGGGCGCCGACCCGGGCCTGGAGACCTGGTACGAGCAGGCGATGACGCAGGCGAAGCGGGCGCGGGTGGTCTTTGACCGCGCCGAGTCGGCGCCCGACTTCCTGGCCGCGCGGATCTACACGCTGGCCGG
>DAHWEX010000281.1 GCA_027326205.1 Actinomycetota bacterium | reverse complement strand
GCGGCCAGGCCGGCGCCGTGCCACACGTCGGCCTCGCCGCTCACCACGTAGATCGCGGACGCGGCGGCGGCGTGAAAGTGCGGCTCGCAGCGCGTGCCGGGCGCAATCATGACGAGGTGCAGGCGGAGTTCGTGTGCACCGGGGGCCGGGCCGCTGGCACCCGGCACACCGACACTCCGCCTGCAGTTTTCGCCGTGGCCCCGGATGATCACGCACCCGCCTTGAGGCTGCAGGTCGGGGCGGGCCGGCTCTGTCCCTCGCGGCCGGTTCCGCCACCCGTCGACCATGCTCACTCTCGGCATTTGTTCGTTTCCCATCCGTGATGCCTACAGTGCAAAGATTATGGCGCTACGTGCGGGTATGGATACTCTCGGTAAGGATATATGGATATGGCATTTAGGTAAGAACACCATAGCCTCATGGTTATATATCGGTCATAAGTCCAGTTCATCGGCACTATGCGATGCATCGGACCGTTCGGGGTGACTGAAGTCTCTCTCCTTCGTACCGAGTTGACCGGCATTTTCGTTACGCTCCGCGACCGTTGCGGGTGCCAACGGGCCGCTGCGGACCTTCAGAGCGTGTCCGGAGCGGTGAACCAGGTCGCGCCGAGCCTCGTTCCCCTATACAGGAGACGCACGGGAATCACTCATCCGCACCGGCGGTCACCGTAGCTGAACAGGAGCAGTCGTGAAACAGGAACCGCGGCCGGAATCGCTGGCCACACGGCGCGGCATGCTGGCCGGCGTCGGCCTCGCGGGCCTCGCGGGCGTGATCACCGCCTGCGGGTCGGGCGGCGCGGACGGCACCACGCCCGCGCGGGCCGCCACCGCCGCCCCGGCGGGCGCGCTCGCGCGGACCAGCCAGATCCCGGTCGGCGGCGGAGCGATCTTCCCCGGGGCGCAGGTGGTCGTCACCCAGCCCGCGGCCGGGGAGTTCAAGGCGTTCAGCGCGGTCTGCACCCACATGGGGTGCATCGTCAGCCAGGTCGCAGGCGGCACCATCGACTGCCCCTGCCATGGCAGCCAGTACAGCATCACGACCGGCGACGTCGTGGCCGGCCCCGCGCCCAAGCCGCTGGCGGCCCAGCCGATCAAGGTCTCCGGTGACAGCCTCTTCCTCGCCTAGCGGCTTCGCCTTCAGCGCCCGGGCCCGGCACGCCGAGCCGGTCATGGGCACGGTGGTCTCCTTCGACGTCCCGTTCAGCGCGCGGCGCGACGGGTCGCTCGACGCCGCTGTCGCGTGGCTGCACTGGGTCGACCGGGTCTTCTCGCCCTACCGGCCCGACAGCGACGTGTCGCGGCTCGCGGACGGCACGGTGACCGCCGGCGGGTGCGCGCCCGAGGTGGCCGAGGTCATCGAGGCCTGCGCGTTCGTGAGCGAGCTGTCCGGCGGGTACTTCACCGCCTCGCCGTGGGGGCGGTTCGACCCGTCGGGTTACGTGAAGGGCTGGGCGGTCGAGCGCGCCGCCGCCATCTTGTCCGCCGCGGGGTCGGCGAGCCACCTGGTCAACGGCGGCGGGGACGTGCAGTGCGTGGGCGCGCGGCCGGGCGCGAACCCCGCGCCGTGGCGGGTGGGCATCGCCGACCCGCGCAACCGCGGCGCCCTCGCCCTGGTCGTCGAGGCGTCGGACTGCTCTGTCGCCACGTCCGGCACCGCCGAGCGCGGCGCGCACATCGCCAACCCCCGCACCGGGGAGGCCGCCTCGGGGCTGGCCAGCATCACCGTGGCGGGCCCCCGCCTGGCCCTGGCCGACGCGTGCGCCACCGCCGCCTTCGCGATGGGTCCTGACCTGGCCCGCGACTGGACGGAGTCCCTGGAGGGCTACGAGGCGTACGCGATCACCGAGGCGGGCGGTACCTGGCAGACCGCCGGCTTCGGCGCGTACATCGCGCGGGACTAGCGGCCTTCGGTGCGGTCGCGGCGCACCACGGTCAGCAGTTCGTCGTAGGGGCCGATCAGGTAGGCCTCGTCGGCCTGCTTGAAACGCGTCGAGCGGCGCGGCGGGTGCTCCAGGACCGCCCGGTCGGCCGCGCGGCGCAGCGCGAGCACCCGCGTGCGCCCGGCCAGTTCGTCCATCCGCAGGCCCACCAGGCCGCCGCCCGGGGTGACGGACAGCCGGGCGACGAGCAGCGGCTCGTCGCCCGCGTAGAACGTGGACAGCACGTCGAGGCCCAGGGCCGCGCCGACGAACCACGGGGCGGCGAGCGCGGCCGTGGACCGGACGTTGCGGAACCCGAACGTGTCCTTCACCGAGTGGGCGAGCCTCGGGTCGAAGATCCGCAGCACGACCGGCGTCCGCGTCCACCGCGCCCCGAGCTGGTCGCGGACCGCCAGGCCGGTCTCCAGGTTCGCCAGGTCGTCGCTGGTGAGCACGGCGACCGCCGACGCGGCGGCCAGCCGGGCGGCCGCGAGCGTCTCCGGGAGGGTCGCGTCGGCGATCATCACCGGCACGTTGAGCGCGCGGAGCTGGCCCAGGTGCCGGTTGCGCTCGTCCTTCTCGATCACCACGACGTCCCGGCCGGCGTCGCGGAGCTGCCGCACCACCCGCAGGCCGACCGTGCCGAGGCCGATGACCAGCACGTGGCCGCGCAGCGCGGTGATCTTCCGCCGGCCGAGCGACTCCTCGATGCGCCGGCTGACCAGCATGTTCGTGACCAGCGCGAAGAACACCGCCACGAACAGCGCCCCGGTCATCATCAGCCCGATCGCGAACACGACCAGCCAGGGCGGCTCGCCGCGGAACGAGTAGTCGCCGTAGCCCACGGTCGTCACGGTCTCGACGGTGAAGTACACCGCGTCGAGCAGCGATATCCGGTGGCCGGGCCCGGCGTACTGGTAGGTGAAGCGGAGCACCAGCGTGGCGGTCACCAGCACCGCGAGCAGCGCGCCGAGGGCGATCGCGATCGTCCGGTCGGCGGCGCGCGCCAGCGACACCGCCACGTCGCGCAGCGCGCGCAGGCCGCGCTCGGCGAGGGGCGGCCGCGCGTGCGGCTCCTCCCCGCCCGGCACGCCGAGCGGGTCCGCCGCCGCCCCTCCCACCGCCGCCTCTCCCGGTGCGGCGCCCGGGCCGTAGGCGGCGGCGAGGCGGCGGATGCGCTCGGGGTGGTCGATGACGGAGGCGGCGGCGAGCTCGCCGGGTGTGCCGATGAGCGTCACCTCGTCCCCCGGGCTGACCCGCGTGTCCCGGCCCGGGCAGACCAGCACGTCGCCGGCGGGCGGCACCACGGCGACCGGCGCCAGCGCCCCGTACAGCTCGCGGAGCGTGGCCGCGCGCGGCGCGGTGGTGCGGGCGGCGAGGAACCGCATCCCGGACAGCGGCATCTCCTGCACGCCCTCGGCGAGGCAGACCTCGACGACCGACGGCGCGGACAGCCCGGCGACGTCGAGCACGGCCACCCCGGTCTCCCTGATCGCGCGGCCGACGGCCGGGTTGGCGAGCTGCGCCACCACCCGCACGTCCGGGCGCAGCCGCCGCGCCAGCAGCGCCGCCTCAAGCGCGGACAGGTCGTCGTCCTGAGCGCAGATCACCGCGGCCGCGCCGCCGATGCCCGCCGCCGCCAGGGTCTCCTCGGCCCGCATCGAGCCGGTGACCAGCGGCACGTCCCAGGCGGCGACCAGGCGGGCGATGGCCGGGGCCGGGTCTTCGGCGACGGCGACGGCGAGCACGCCGGACAGCGCGAGCTGCTCCACGATCCGCAGGCCGAGCTCGGGCAGCCCGCAGACGATCACGTGGCCCTTCAGGCCCGCCGGTCCTTCCCCCACAGCCCAAGCATGCCCAGCCGGCATTGCGCGCATGTTACGGACCGCGAGCGGCGAGCCGAACGGGGCCCGTGCAGTCCCGGCGGGCTAGCTCCGCGCCAGGGCCGCCCGGCGGTGAGGCGCCCGCTCGCCGAGGACCGCGCGCCCTCCGGGACCACCAGGGCCACGACCCGCAGCACGGCCAGGAACCCGAAGGCGATGATGGCGCCGGCCCCGGCGCGGGTCCTCGCGGCCAGACCCCAGGCTTCAATTTCTGTAACTATTCGCCGACCGTGCCGTCGATCGCCTCGCGGAGCAGGTCGGCGTGCCCGGCGTGCCGCGCGGTCTCCTCGACCAGGTGCAGCATCACCCAGCGCAGCGTGAACGGCTTCCCGTCGGCCAGCGCCGAGGCCGAGACGTCGTCCAGGCTGCCCGCCGCGGCCGTGACCTGGCGGGCGCGGTTGCAGGCGTCCCGGTACCGGCGGCGCAGCCAGTCCGGCTCCTTGTCCAGCGCGGTCCGGAACTCGTACTCGGGGTCGGCATCCCAGTCGATGCCGGCGAAGTCCTCGCGGTACCCGTGCCCGAGGAACCTGGCCTCGAACCAGCTCTCCTCCACCAGCGCCAGGTGGTAGAGGATGCCGGCCAGGGTGAGGGCGGATGTCGGGATCTGGCGCCCGAGTTGCTCCCTGGTCAGCCCGTCGGTCTTCAGCAGGATCGTCTCCCGCTGGTAGTCGAGGTACTGCCCGAGCAAGTCCCGCTCGCTGGTGGTGGTCGGATCAGGGTCCTGCCGCACTGGCCGTCTCCTTCGTCGTGGATTCCCGTTCCCCCCGGCACCGCGCTAACGATAGCCCGGCTGCCTGACAAAGCCTGACCCTTAAGGCGAACATCAATCATCCCGAACGGGCCCGGCTGACTGTGGCGCCCGCACTTTTCTGCCCGCGGGAGTGACGCCCGCCCGGTTACCGGCCGCGGCGCGGGAATCCGCGGGCTAACCGGCCGCGGGCCGCGATGATCTCGGGCTGACGCCGGGTCCAGTACTCGACGATCTGGTCCCGCGGCACGGGTAGGGCATCATCGGGGTCGACGTCGTCGAAGTAACCAAGCCAGAGCAGGATGTGGTTGACGGCCTGTTGCGGGTATTCGGGCTGAAAGCGGGCGACGAACAAGGCCAGCCCCTCGTCGGCGGTCCGTCCGGTCCGCTGCTCGATGCGGGTTCGAGGCCACGCGTAGCGGCTGCGTGCTCCCAGGCCGCAGACGCCAGGCTATAGAGCCTGTCCGGAAACCCCTGGCGTGGGCGGGGTTAAAATCCCGTGCCTTGGGCTCTCGGGTTACCGGGGAGTTCGCGCTGGCAGGCGTGCCTGCAGGCGGTTCAGGGGCGGATCCCGTTTCCGGGAAATGTGTCCTGCATCACACTGGCGGACGTTTCCGCAGGTGAACAAGTTATCGGAAAACATCTATGAGGTAGAAGCGGGACCACGGAGACGGGTCCCCGGTAAATGGAGGGCTGCTTAGACTCTCCGGCACCGAGGACCCGCCATGAAATCTAACCCCGGGCAGCCCGCTGCCGCGACCCGGAACCGTGAATGCGGGTGCACGTGCGGCTGCCGGGAGC
>DAHWEX010000276.1 GCA_027326205.1 Actinomycetota bacterium | reverse complement strand
TTTCGCATCAGCTGGACGGCGAGCGGGCCGGGTTCCTCAACAAGGAGTTCGACCGCGAGTTCATGGCCAGCCTGGTGGCCGACCCCGCGTGGGCAACCAGGTTCTCGACCGTTGAGCTGGTCGAGAAGACCGGCAGCCAGGGCGTCGAGCTGATGCTGTGGCTGGCGGCCCGCGCCGCGCTCGGCGCCGGCGCCGGCCCGGTACGCGAGGTCGCGGCCAGCTACCACATCCCGATCTCCAACACGGCGGCCGGGATGATGCTGCTCGAGCCGGCGGCCTGACGATGACCGCCGTTGCCGCCGCGTCGCGCATGTACTGGCCGCGGCCGCGCAGGCCGCGCTACGCCCTGCCCGCGGGCGCCGTCGACGCGCACTGCCACGTGTTCGGCCCGGGCAGCGTCTTCCCCTACGCGCCGGAGCGAACGTACACTCCGGCCGACGCGCCCAAGGAGCAGCTGTTCGCGTTGCGTGACTTCCTTGGCTTCGACCGCAACGTCATCGTCCAGGCCGCCTGCCACGGGGCCGACAACCGGGCCATGATCGACGCGCTGCGGACGGCCGACGGCCGGGCGCGCGGCGTGGCCGTAGTGCGGCCCGGCATCACCCGGGGCGAACTAGCGGAGATGAACGCGGCCGGCGTCCGGGGGATCCGGTTCAACGTCGCGCGCCGCCTCGCCGACCCCGAGCCGGACAGCTACTACCGGGGCCTGGCGGACCTGGCGGCCGAGCTCGGCTGGCACGTCGTGGTCTACTTCGAGGCCGCGGACCTGGCCGCACGCTGGGAACTGCTCACCCGGCTGCCCACGGTCGTCGTCGTCGATCACCTGGGACGGCCCGACGTGACCCGGCCGATCAACGGGCCGGGGTTCGCGCTGTTCCAGCGGCTGATGCGCGAGCACGAGAACGTCTGGGCCAAGCTGAGCGGCGCGGAACGCCAGTCGGTCACCGGCCCGCCAGGATACGACGACTTCGTCACGTTCGCCCGGCACGTCGCGCGCACTTACCCCGACCGGGTGCTCTGGGGCACCGACTGGCCGCATCCGAACCTGCACGGCCACACGCCCGACGAGGGCGACCTCGTCGACCTCATTGCCCGGATCGCCCCGCACGCCGACCAGCAGCGCCAGTTGCTCGTTGACAATCCCATGCGCCTGTACTGGAAGGAGTAGCCGGCACCGGCTGTCCGCTCAGCGGCCACGGTCCGGACCGGGCACGGCAAGCCGGCAGCCTCTACTACGCCAACGCGGCCCGCCTGCTCACCGACCTGCAGGACATCGTCGGCGCCGGCGGCCCGCTGCGCTTGTTCGTGTTCGACTGCGCCGCCGTGGGGGACATCGACTACACCGCGGCTACGGTCTTCGCCCGGGGGGCGACATCGCCAGCCAGCGGCAGGTGCGGTTCGCGGTCGCCGCGGTGCTGCGGCAGGTGCGACGGCAACTGGACGGCTACGGCATCAGCAAGGCCATGGGCCCCGGCGCGTACTACGAGACCCCGGGCGAGGCCCTGGACGCCTTCCACGCCGCGTCCGGCCGCGAGCGCCCGGACGCCGCCCCGCCGCAAACGTAGCGCGGTCGCGGCAGGCGAGAGCGGGTTAGATATTCCATGAAATTTCTACGGCATTCTCCCAAACAACGACTTGGAAACATTTGGCGTTACTTATCGTTTTCCAGCAGGCCACGCTGATGGAATATGAAGGTTTCTAACCGGTCGAGGGTTGACGGAGACCGCCAGCCGGGACCACAAGGGGCCTGAATGTTCTACATTTACGTGCTGTTCCTGATCGGCAGCGGTATCGGGATGCTGACCATGGGATTCATCCGGAGCGCCTACGCCCGGCGGCGGCGGGTGGTGAACCTGATCTTCGGGGCCGGATTCCTGCTCTACGGCCTCTACCTGCTGCTCCTGTTCCAGGGTGGCTCCTATTTCATGTTCTACTACGCGTTCGTAGTGCCGATTCTGCTGGTCGTCCAGTTCTTCCGCGACCGCTCCGCGGCCAGGGCCGCGGCCGCGCGGGCGG
The DNA here is from genome assembly GCA_027326205.1 of Actinomycetota bacterium. GTDB lineage: Bacteria > Actinomycetota > Actinomycetes > Streptosporangiales > Streptosporangiaceae > Trebonia. The sequence continues at coordinate 15,580 of DAHWEX010000276.1, read as the reverse complement.
CCAGCCAGCCGCAGGCCGGTTTCACGTACCCGACGCCCGCGGACCCGGGCTCCGGAACCTGGGCAAACGGCTCGACGCCGCAGTACGGCCAGCGCCCGGCAGGCTACGGCCAGCCGCCCCGGCCCGGCAACCAGTACCCGGGTGACAGGAAGGGGCAATGACGATCCCATCGGTGACCGAACCGCGGATCAGGGCCTTCCTCAGCGAGGGCACCCGGACCGGCAAGCTGGCCTACACCGCCTCCGACGGCAGGCCGCTCGTGGTTCCCGTCTGGTTCGTCGTCGAAGACGAGACGCTGGTCTTCAACACCGGGAAGGACACCGCCAAGGGCAAGGCGCTGGCCCGCGATCCCCGGGCGGCGCTCTGCGTCGACATGCAGGAGCCGCCCTACGGCTTCATCCAGGTTCAGGGCGTGGCCGAACTGTCGCAGGACCCCGCGGAACTGGTGCGCACCGCGACCGCGATCGGCGCCCGCTACATGGGCGCGGACCGCGCCGAGGAGTTCGGCAAGCGCAACGGCGTCCCCGGCGAACTCGTCGTCCGGCTGCGCCCGGCCAAGGTCATCGCCGCCTTCGACATGACCGCCTGACGTACGCAGGCTGAAGGCTCAGGGCCCGGTTCCCCGGCCGCCGGTTCGCGCCTCGCCGGGGCCGAACGGGGGACCGCGGGTCATCCGCGGCGAATAGCGCCGCCGATGACCCGCGGTCACGGGCCGGGGCCCGGTCCGGCGGCGTCGTGACCGCGTCCGCCCGGGACGGACGGCGGCTTGTTAGCGGTCCGGGCCGGTGACCGACCTGCGGACGAGGGTGACGCTGTCCATGACCGCCTCGCTGGTGACGGACGTGATCGTCGAGCCGCTCTGCGCCGGGTCGATGGCCCTGATGTGCATGCTGGTCTGGCCGCCGAACGCCCTCGGGGCGGTGACGTCGACGACCAGGTGGCAGTACTGGGCCCGGCGGTAGGCCGACCAGCCGGTCACCGGGTCGGGCTGGGAACTGGTGCCGCCGCTGCCGATGCCGCGAGACGTCTCGGCGCCCCAGACCTCGATCGCCGGCGTCCCGGTGCCGGCGGCGGCGAGGTCGCCGCCGCCGCTCGTGCCGTACCAGCCGGAGGTGGCGCTCGCCGCGAGGCCCGCGCCGCCGCCGCCGGTGCAGATGTAGGTCGTGCCCATCGTGACGGGGTCGATCGTCCCGCCCGGCGGGACCTCGGCCTGCACCACGTTGCCGCGCATGGGGTAGACGCGCTCGTACAGGTGGTTGTGCCCGTTGACCACCAGGTCGACGCCGAAGCGGTCGAAGATCGGCTGCCAGGCGTACCTGTCGCCGCCGTCGGAGCACGGGCCGCCGCTGCAGTACGGGCAGTGATGGAAGAAGACGACGATGAAGTCCACGCCCGAGCGGGGGTCGCGGTACTTCTCAAGCTGCTCGACGAGCCAGATCGTCTGCTGGCCGCTCGTGTAGCCGTTGTTGACGGTGTCGAGCGCGGACACGTCGCTGTCGTCGAGGCCGATGACCGCCACGTTGCCGTAGGCGAAGCTCTGCACGACCTTCGAGCCCGAACCGGCGGCCGCCTTGGTGGCGCCCAGGTGCGGGAACCGGGTCAGGATGCCGGCGAAGCCGTTCTCCGTGAGCGGCTCCACGTCGTGGTTGCCCATGCCGACCATCCACGGGACCGACTGGGCGGCGGCCGGGCCGAGGAGGCCGAAGTACTCGTCCCAGGCGACCGGGTTGTACGGGACCGGGGTGCCGACCCCCTTGTAGGTGCCGTCGTCCGAGGCATAGGACAGGTCGCCCGCCACGATCGTGAAGTCCGGGTCGTAGGAGGCGATGCTCCGCATCACCGGCTGGGAACTGGTGGTGTAGGTGTCCTCGTCGCCGGTGGCGCAGAAGCGGAAGTCCCGCACGCCGGCCTTGCCGGTGCGGAACGTGGTGTCCGGGCCCCAGGTGACGCCGTCGTTGCTGACCGAGTAGTGATAGGTGGTGTCCGGCCGCAGGCGGGTCAGCAGGGCGTGCTGGTACGCGGTCAGGTCGACGTTGCGGGCCGGCGCGTTCACCGGGGTCGGCACGAGGTCGCTGGAGGCGTCGGTGAGGCGGCCGTACTCGCCGGTCAGGCCCCAGCGCACGACCGGCTTGGGCACGTTGGCCTTGGTCGTGTAGGCGCCGGCCGACCAGGAGACGTGCATCTCCGTCGCCGGGTCGGGACCGAAGGCGATCCACTGCGGCCCGACCGGGCTGCCTGCCGCCGACGAGTCGGTGAACGAACGGGTCCACAGGGTCGGCCCCGCGGCCGCGAGCGCCCCGCCGCCCGCGGCCCCCTTGAGGAAGCTGCGACGGGAATGGCGCTGCCGCAGGTAGTCGTGCATCTCCTGCGCGGACATGTCCTTAACGAAGCGCTGGGGAATCTCTCCATAAGGGGTTTCCATGGAACTCAGCTAAGGCACCCGGCATGACGCACGTCCTGCCTGCGCCTAACGCGGGTAAGTCTCCTCGGCTAACTTTTGTTTACCCGTGTTGGAGTCCGTGCTGGAGTCCGTGCTGGAGTCCGTGTTGAAGCCCGTGCTGGGTAGGCGGGTTAGCAGGGCGGCCAGTTCGGCCGCGGCGCGACGGACCTGGGGGAGGGTGGCCGTGCCGTAGCCGAGGACGAGGCCGTTCAGCGTCGGCGGGCCGGCGAAGTAGCGGGTCAGCGGGTAGACGACGACGCCGCGGGCGGCGGCGGCCTCGATGAGGCGGGCGGCCGGGTAGTCGCCGGGGAGTTCCAGGACCACGTGCATGCCGGCGGTGTCGCCGAGCAGGCGGAACCGCGGGCGCGCCGGGCTGCCGGCGCCGGTGGCGCCGTCCGGCTCGGCCGCACTGGCCACGTCGGCTACGCCGGGGCTCGCGTGCGTCAGCGGGCCGACCAGGGCGGCGCGGCGGCGGGCGTACTCCAGGCGCATCTTGCGGATATGGCGTTCCAGGTCGCCGGAGCGGAGCAGGGCCAGGACCGCGTGCTGCACGGACTCGGGGATGCGGACGCCGAGGCGCGGGCGCAGGGCCGCCAGTCGGTCGACGAGGGCGGGCGGGGCGACCAGCCAGCCCGCGCCGAAGGCCGTGGCCAGGACCTTGGACGCCGTGCCGAGGTAGACGATGACGTCCGGGTCCATGCTGTGCAGCGCGGGCAGCGGGCCGACGTCGTAGCGGAACTCGCTGTCGTAGTCGTCCTCGACCACGAGCGCCCCGGTGGCCCGCGCCCAGGCGACGAGCGCCTGCCTGCGGTTCACCGGGAGGCGGCCGCCCAGCGGGTACTGGTGGGCCGGGGTGGTGTAGAGGAGCCTGAGATCGCCGGGGAGCGCCTCCGGGAGGATGCCGTGCGCGTCGACGCGACAGGGCACCACCCGCGCCCCGGCGCGGCGCAGCACCTCGCGGCCGGTGGGATAGCCGGGCTCTTCCATGCCCGCCTTGTCGCCGCGGGCAAGCAGCGCGTCCGCCAGCAGGGCCAGCCCGCTCGATACGCCCTGGGTGATCAGGACGTGCGCGGGGGTGACCGTGAGGCCCCGCGACCGGCGCAGGTACGCCGCGATCTCCGCGCGCAGTTCCGGCAGGCCGTGCGGGTCAGGCCGGGACGACGGCAGGTGCGCGCCCGCCTGACGCCACGCGCGCCGCCAGCTAGCCGGGTCGATCCCGTCCGGCCACGAGATCCCCGGCTGGAGGTCGATCATGGCCGCCGGCGGCACCGGGCCGCCCGACGCGGACATGCCAGAAACGGAAACAGCGGTGCGGCCAGGTGAGACAACGGCCCGTTCGGAATCCGTGTTCGCGCCTGCCCCGGCGGACCCGCGGCCGGGCACCCCGCCCGGCCACTGACCCGGCTCGCGGGTGCCGCCGGCCGCGGCCGGGCCGACGTCGGCCACGTAGGTGCCCGAGCCGTGACGGCCTTCCAGCCAGCCCTCGGCGAAGAGGCGGGCGTAGGCGTTGGTGATCACCGTCCGGCTGACGCCGAGGGTGGCCGCCAGGTCGCGGCTGGAGGGCAGCCGGTCGCCCGCGCGCAGCGCGCCGCCGGTGACCGCCGTCTGGAGCTGGGCGGATATCTGGATGGCAAGCGGCTGCCCGCCGTCGCGGTCGACGACGACCGGCAGGCCGGACGGCAAAGTGGTCATCGGAACTTCCCTGTGATTGGCTATTTGAGCCAGTCCACTTGCCGCCTAGGCTACGAGATCATGAGCGCTGAAGCCACCCCCCTGTCCAGTACGCCGCGTACCACCCTGCGCAGGCACCGCGAACGCGGCCAGGCCGACCGCGCCGCCCTCTACGAGGTCCTCGACGCCGGCCTGATCTGCCACCTCGGCGTGGCGTCGGCCGACGGGACGCCCGTGGTGCTGCCGACCGCCTACGGGCGGGACGGCGACACGCTGTACCTGCACGGGTCGTCGGCGAACGGGGCGTTGCGGGCGGCGGACGGGCAGCGGGTGTGCGTGACCGTCACGCACCTGGACGGCCTGGTCGCGGCCCGGTCGGTGTTCAGCCACTCGGTGAACTACCGGAGCGCGGTGATCTTCGGGACGGCGACGATCGTCAAGGACGAGGCCGAGCGCTGGGACGGGCTGCGGCTCATCACCGACCACCTGATCCCCGGGCGGTGGGCGGCCGCGCGGCAGCCTACGACGAAGGAGATGGCGGCCACGGCGGTGATGTCGCTGCCGCTGGCCGAGGCCTCGGTGAAGATCCGCACCGGGATGCCCGCGGACGAGCCCGAGGACCTCGACTTGGACGTGTGGGCGGGCGTGCTGCCGGTCTCCGTCACGTTCGGGACGCCGGTCCCCGATCCGAAGCTGCGCCCCGAGATCCCGGTCCCCGCGCACATCCGCGACCGGGTGAGCTAGCCGGACCGTCCCAGACCGTCCCGCACCGTCCCGGACGGCACCGCCGCGGCCACCCGGGACGGTCCGCGGACCTGGTCCCGGACGGCCGAGGGCTGCTCCGCCGCCGCCGCGACGGACCGCGAATGTTGCGATGTTGCCGCAAAATGTGACTGTCCAGGCCGCTTGCCTGCCCCGCTGCAACCTGATTGTGCATTATTGTGGCGAAGCAATGGCGAGACGGGAAGGCGAGCCGACGATGCCGCAGTCGATCGTGCAGCCGCTCCGCCGCTGGGACCCGGAACGGATCGGTTCGTTTGCGATCATCGGGAGGCTCGGGGCCGGGGCGATGGGGCAGGTGTTCCTCGCCCGCTCGACGTCCGGCCGCCTCGTCGCGGTCAAAACGATCCAGGTCCAGCTAGCCGAGGAGCCCGGCTTCCGCGCCAGGTTCGCCCGCGAGATCGCGGCGGCCAGCCGGGTGAGCGGCGTGTTCACCGCCTCGGTGATCGAGGCGGACCCCGACGCCGACCTGCCCTGGGTGGCCACGGCGTACGTGCCCGCCCCCTCGCTCAGCGTGCTGGTGAAGCAGGCCGGGCCGCTGCCGGTTCCCGCCGTGCGCTGGCTCGCGGCCGGCTGCGCCGAGGCACTGGCGTCCATTCACGGCGTGGGCCTGCTGCACCGGGACGTCAAGCCGTCCAACGTCCTGGTGGCGCCGGACGGGCCGCGGGTGATCGACTTCGGGGTGGCCAGGGCATCCGAGCGCGTGACGCTGACCTCCACCCGGGGAGCGGCGGGCACGCCCGCGTACATGGCGCCGGAGCAGGCGCGGGACGCGACCCTGGCCTCCCCGGCCAGCGACGTCTTCTCCCTCGGCGCGACGCTCGTGTACGCCGCGACCGGGCACCCGCCCTACCAGGGCGAGACGGTCATGGACATCTTCGTCCGGCTCGCGACCGAACCGCCCGACCTCGACGGCCTGCCCGGCGAGCTGACCGCACTCGTCAGCGCCTGCCTGGAGCGCGTGCCGCGGAACCGGCCGTCCGACTCCGCCATCCTCGACGCGCTCGGCTCGTTCGCCCAGTCCGGGGCAGGCCACGTCTCGCTGCCCGACTCGGCGATGGATGTCATCGCGGACTACCTGAGGGTCGCCGAGTTCCAGCACCACCCCCGCCTCGCGGCCGAACTCGCCGACGGCGAGGACTCCGGCAGCGACGACCGCAGCGGCCGGGACTCCGTCGGCAGCGCCACGGACGACTCTGCCGTTTCGCTCGGCATGGACATCACGGACGGCTCGCATACCGCGCTGCCCGGCTTCGAGGAGCCGGCCAGCCTCCAGCCGCTGGAGCAGGCACCGCCCGACGAGCCCGCCTCGCCCGGCCCTGACGGGCACCAGGCAACACCCGGGGCGCCAGTGCGCGTCAGCCGGAAGGCGGCACGGCGGGCACCGATGTCCCGCCGCCCCGGGCTCTTGGCCGCCGCCTGGCTGACCGAACGCGCGCTGCTGCCGTTCTGGGCCCGGCTCCTCATGGTTGCGCTGTTCGTCATCGCGGGCGTCGCGATCGGGCTGGCGCTGCGCCTCGGGGATCCCCCGGCCTCGGCCAACAGCCCCTCGGTGACCACCAGCAGCACGACGGGCGCCATCACCCTCGGCCCGGTGCTATCACCGCCGCCGACGTGCGTTCCCCGCGACCCCGGCACCACGCCGGAACTCTGCGTCAGCCAGCCGTACGGCGACGGCGACACGACGTTCGTGATCCACGGCAGCGGCTTCCAGCCCTTCACGCAGATCACGGTGGAACTGAAGGGCATCGGCGCCTCCCCCGACCGGCCGGTGACCGATCTGCGGGGCGCGTTCAGCTACGTCATCGACCAGGGGCACCGGTTCTTCCGCGGGCTGATGCCGGCCGGGATCTACCAGGTAGTGGCCACCGCGCCCGACGGGGACACCGCCAAGGCGACCTTCCGCGTGGACCAGACCCCGGCCGCCCCGTCTCCGCCCTCGTCTCCGTCGCCGTCCGTGTCGCCGTCCGTATCCCTGTCCGGAAGCCTGTCCCCGTCAGGCGGCCCGCCGCCGGAGGGCTCTCCGCCGCCGTTCGGCGGCCGGCCTCCCAGCCGGACGGCCAGCGCGTAGCGGGCGGTTCGCGCGGCGGCGCGGCGGCGCTAGTCCCGGTCCCACCACAGGTCTTCCTGGCGGGAGCACCAGGCCGGGTCGGACAGCAGCCGCAGGTCTCCCGGCCCCACGATCCCGTGCTCGATCAGGATCCGGACGGCCACCTCGTCCGACAGCCGGACGTCGGGCCCGGTGAGGCCGCGCTCGGTGATCTTGCGGCGCAGCACCTTGAGGTGCTCGGCGACGCGGGCGGACAACTTGTCGCGGAACTCCTGGTCGTTGTCGAACCGCTCAAGCTCGTGGTGCGCGCCGGTGACCTCGAGCGCGGCCTGGGCGATCTCCGGGGTGCGCGGGAGCGGCGACGCGGCGCTCGGGTCGAGCAGCCACGGTCGGCACCACATCAGCGCCACCAGGAAGAGCTTGGTCTTGGGGTCCAGGTAGAGCGGCAGTACGGTGCCCTCTCCGTCCGCCTGCGCCGGGCCTTCCCCGTCTGCCGCCGTGGGCGGCCGGCGGTGACGCCCAGGCACCGTGACCGCGATCTGCAGTCCGTCATCGAGCATCGAGCGGGAGCCCACCATCGCGGTCCCTGTGTGCACAAGCCACCCTCCCGCTGGGTCGCCGTCACCTTCCACGCGCGGTAGTCGGATCCGGTAACCGTCTCCCGTCACGTACAGTGCGTGCGTTTTGCTGATGTTGGCGATCCAGGCCCCTTCCGGGGTCGCCGCGATCACCCCGGCCCGCCGGGACAGCCCCCGGCCAGCGGTAATCGCCAGGTCTACCTCCGGACCCCGGCCGAATACCAGCTGTCTGCCCTCGGACAGGGGGATGACCTGGCCAGACGCGGTACTAACATGCGCGGCCACCGGCCCAGTCTAGGGATGGCGGAAAAACCCGGGTACCCCCGAGTTCGGGGATGGCGCAGCGGCACGCGCATGCGGTTAGCTCCCAGTGGCGAGACGCCGAACACCGCCGTGGGTGGCCACCTCCGGGTGGGGAGGCCAGGACCGAGGGTGGGGACCAGGGTTACAGGTCCTGGGGTGACCGGTCACTGGCCGGGCGGTGTCCGGCGTCTCGCCAGCACCCGGAACTGGGGCCTGACCGGGCCAGCGGACTGTCAGCCCAGGCGGCGAAACTCTGCGATTCCTCATAAGGCTACGCATCCCCCGGTAAGTGCATCGAAGCGCCACGGGGTCGCATACGTTTCAAGAATAATGAGAGCGACCCCAGTTATCCGACGTCCCAGGCCTGAGGAGCGCCATGGCTGACCGCGGACGTTCTTCAGATGGCCGCTACCCGCCCGGCCGCTACCCGCCCGGCCCCGGTCAGCGGATGGAACCGCCGCAACTGCCGCCACCGGAGTGGGCTGACTCCGCCGACGGCCACCGCTGGACCACGACGTGGAAGGCGCCCCCCACCAGCGCGCAGCCGAGGCTGCCGCACGAACAGCGGCAGCCCTGGCAGACACCACCCTGGGGGGTCGCGGCGGCCCCGCCGGACGCGGCCACGCGGGCGGTCGGCGCGGTCAGGCTGCCCGGGGTAGCGCCCGCGGATCCCGCCCAGACGTCCGGCGGGATGCGTCCCGCGGGTGCCATCCGCCCCACCGGTGCCATCCGCCCCACCGGTGCCATGCGGACCACGGGCGCCATGCGGGCGGCCGACGCGCACGCGCCGGCCAATGCCGGAACGGCCGCCGGCCCGGCCACTGCGTCCGGCGCGACGCGCACCGCCAAGCCGATCGCACCGGGCACCGGCAAGGCCCGGGTCGTCATCCCGATCGTGGTGCTGTCGCTTATCGCGCTCGGCCTGGCCGGGGTGCTCTACCTGTGGGCGACCACCACCCTGTTCCAGCACACGCCCGGTGCCCTGCTGATCGACGTCGGCGAGGTACTCGGCCTGCTCTCCGGCTACGGGGTCGTGATCCTCGTCGCGCTCATGGCGAGGCTTCCCCCGCTGGAGAAGGCCGTCGGCAGCGACCGACTGGCACGCTGGCACGCCTGGGGCGGCCGGATCGTGATCAGCGTGGTCAGCGGGCACGTGGTGTTCACCATCCTGGGCTTCGCGGTCACCGCGCGCAAGAACGCGGTCAGCGAGACCATCACGCTAGAAACAACCTTCCCCGACATCCTCATGGCCACGGTCGCCTGGGGGCTGCTGCTCATGGTCGCCGCGTTCTCGATGCGGGCCGCACGCCGCCGCGTCGCCTACGAGACCTGGTACTACGCGCACCTGTACACCTACCTGGCGATCGCCCTGGCGTTCAGCCATCAGTTCGCGAACGGCGGCGCGTTCGCCGAGAGCTACCGCGCCCGGGTCGCCTGGTCGGTCCTGTACACGGTCGTCGGCTCGCTGCTGCTCTGGTACCGGGTGATCACGCCGATCAGGAGCGCCCGCAGGCACCAGTTCACCGTGCAGTCCGTCCGCCCCGAGGCGCAAGGCATCGTGTCGGTGCTCATCGCCGGCCGCGAGTTCGACCACCTGCGCGCGGAGCCCGGGCAGTTCTTCCGCTGGCGTTTCCTCACCCGCGAACTGTGGTGGCAGTCGCACCCGTACTCGCTCTCGGCGATGCCGCAGCCCAACCTGATGCGGATCACCGTCAAGGCCCGCGGCGACCACAGCGGCTCGCTGGCGCACCTCAAGCCGGGGACCAGGATCGTCGCCGAGGGACCGTACGGCGCGTTCACGCCGTCGCTGACCGGGCGGCGGGTGCTGTTCATCGCCGGCGGGGTCGGCATCACCCCGATCAGGGCGATGTTCGCCGCGCTGCCGAAGCGCATGTCCGGCGGCATCACGCTGCTGTACCGGGCCAGCCACCCGCGCGACGTGGTGTTCAGCCGGGAACTCAACGCCATCGCCGACGACCGGGACGCCGCGCTGCACTACCTGATCGGCTCGCGCCGGGAACTCGGCTACGACCCGCTGGACGCGGAGCACCTGCAGCGCACCGTTCCCGGGCTGCACCGCTACGAGGCGTACGTGTGCGGCCCGACCGGCATGACCCAGGCGGCGGTTGAGTCGCTGGTCGCCGCCGGCGTCCCGCGGCGTCGCATCCACCACGAGTCTTTTGACCTCTAGCTATCCACCACGAGTCCTCTGACCTCTAGCTAAGGAGAGCCCATGCTCCGCCCCGTTCTCGTGGTTGGCGGCACCATCGCGGGTCTCGTCGCGCTCTTCTCGTACAAGACCCACGTGCCCGGCCTCACCCCGATCGCCGCGCCGGGCAGTCCGGTCGCGCGCACCAGCAGCGCGCCGGTCCAGCCGGCCGCGGTGAGCGCGTCCACGGTCCCGTCCAAGACCGCGACGCACAAGGCGTCGCCGTCGTCGGCCCGCACGACGCCGCAGTCCGCGCCGACGACCGCCGCGGCGACCCAGGCGACGCCGCAGTCCGCGCCGACGACCCCCACCGCGACGCCGACCCCGACGCACAGCGCGCCGTCGGGCACGTTCACCGGGAACGTGGTGAACACCCAGTACGGTGAGGTGCAGGTACAGATCGTCGTGCGGAACGGGAAGATCACCAGCGCCAACGGCGGCCTGCCGCAGGGCGGCGACTCGATCGCGTCGAACGCCATCCCCGCGCTGAACAACGAGGTCATCCAGGCCCAGAGCGCCAATATCCAGTCGGTCAGCGGCGCGACCTACACCAGCCAGGGGTACATCGGGTCGCTGCAGCAGGCGGTCAGCCAGGCTGGCCTGTGACTCACCCGCCGAGGCGGCGCGTGAAGCCCGGCGGTATCACCAGGTCGTCCGGTGCCAGTTCCCCGATCGACGAGTGCCCGAGCCCGAGCAGGCAGGCGTCGATGCCCGACCGGAGCAGGTCAAGGACGTTCTCCACGCCCGCCTGGCCGTTGGCCCCCAGGCCCCACAGGTAGGCGCGGCCGATCATGACCGCGCGCGCGCCGAGCGCCAGGGCCTTCACCACGTCGCCGCCGCGCCGCACCCCGCCGTCAAGGAGCACCTCGACCTGGTCGCCGACCGCCGCGGCGATGTCCGGCAGCAGCCTGATCGTGGCCGGAGTCCCGTCCAGGTTGTTGCCGCCGTGGTTGGACACCGAGATCGCGGAGACCCCCGCGTCGACGGCCCGCTTGGCGTCGTCCACCCGCGTCACGCCCTTGAGCATGAACGGCCCGTCCCACTGCGACCGCAGCCAGGCCACGTCGTCCCAGGACGGCGGCGGCGTCTGCATCCACTGCCCGTAGGCGCCGAAGAACGTCGGCGCGGGCGCCCCGCCCACCGGCAGGTTCGGCACGGTCAGGTCGGGCACGATTCCGTTCCTGAGCCAGGTGTACAGGTAGGCGGGCCTGGTCACGACCGACGGCGCCTGCCTGAGCATCTCGGCCAGCGTCATCTTCTCCGGGATCCGCGGCGACCCCCAGTCGCGGCCGAACGAGAACGACCAGTCCAGCGTCACGATGATGCCCACCGCGCCGGCGTCCTTCGCGCGCGTCATCCGGGCGAGCATCTCCTCGCGGCCGCCCACCCAGTACATCTGGAAGAGCGTCTTCGGGTTGGCCGCGACGACCTGCTCGACCGGCTTGGAGGCGAACGACGACAGGCCCATCGCGGTCCCCCGCGCCGCGGCGGCCCGGGCCACCGCGACCTCCCCGTCCGGGTGCACCGCCTGCACGCCGGTCGGCGAGATCAGCACCGGCAGCGAGATGTCCTGCCCCATGACCCTGGTCGCCATCTCCCGCGCCGCGGGCAGCCCGGCGACGTGCGGCGCGAAGCCAAGCTCGGCGAACGCGTCCACGTTGTCGCGGATCGTCACGCCCGCCTCCGCGCCGGCGATCAGCGCGCCGTACACGTCCTTCGGCAGGTACTTCTTCGCCCGGCGCTGCGCGACCGCCACCGTCTCAAACCACTTGTTGGCCATAACCTCATCACTACCCTCGGTGCCTGCGGATGTAGCTACGAGAGCCGCAGCCATGCGGGTTCACAGCGTGCCCTTGTCCGCCGAGCCGGCGGGGCGCGGCGTCAGGACCTGGACGTCAACGGGCGCGCTCAGCTTGCCGTCCAGCGCGGCCCGCAGGCTGGCGAGTCCCTCGCCGCGCTGGTGCGCGGCGACCGCCGCCTCGTCGGTGTACTTCTCGATCATCACCAGGCGGCCGTCGGCCCCCTCGTGCAGCGCGTAGCGCAGGGTGCCGTCCTCGGTCGCGTGCACCTGCCGCTGCGCGACCTCGAACGCCGCGATGACCTCGTCCCGGTACTCGGGCGCGGGAAACGCGGTAGCGACGATGATGACGGCCATAGCGGACTCCTGTCCTGCGAAGAACGAACTGCGGGCGGGGCGACGTCGCGATAGGTACGGATCCGGCGGAGCCTGCTCCGGCCGAGCCGGGCGAGGTCGCGGGCCAGCTCAGCATCCCGCTCGCCGGTCACGCCGGGCAAGGCGTCCAGGCGCGGAAGCCGGGACGCGCGGCGGGCGCACTGGCGATGACCTGCCGCTTTACGACCGGGGCGACAGCACTCTTGGTCAATTACGTCAGCGAGTGACGTAATACGGGGAGCTTAATGTCACCCGCCGACAGAAGCAATCTCCCGTGACGTAGGTCACATCGCACCGGGTCTCCCGCGCGCCGCCCCTGGCCCGGCTGGCTCCCGCTAGATTTCCCGTAGCCGACGGCGCGGCAGAGGCCGGCGGCGCGGAATGTTAACGTCAGCAGGTGACATTACCTACCGGAGGTGAGGTTGAGCGAGCACGGTGACGCCGGGCCGGCGGGTGCCCGCCGGGGGCGGCCGCCGTCCACGAGCCGGCGCGAACTGCGGCTGATCGCGCTGCGACTGTTCGCCTCGGCGGGGTTCGACAGCACCACGATCGAGCAGATCGCGGCGGAGGCCGGGGTCAGCGAGCGGACGTTCTTCCGCTACTTCACGACCAAGGCGAGCGTGCTGTGGACGGAGTTCGAGACCGAGGTGGAGACGATCAGGTCCACCCTGGCCGCGGTGCCCGCCGACGTGCCGCTCATGGACGCGGTCAGGGGCGCGGTCGTCGCCGCGAACCACTACCACGCGGACGACGTCCCCGAGATGCGGCTGCGGATGCACCTCATCGCGACGGTGCCCGCGCTCTCGTTCAGCGCCGCCGAGCACTACGAGGCCTGGGAGCGGGCGATCAGCGAGTTCGCGGGCCGCCGCCTCGGCCAGGCCGCCGGCTCCCTCTACCCGCTGACGATCGGCCGCGCCGTGCTCGCCGCCTGCCGCGCCGCCTACGATCGCTGGTCAGCCCGCGCCGACGACGACCTCACCACGTACCTGGACGCAGCCCTGTGCGCCCTAGCCGCCGGCTTCGCGCCAGAATCCCTGCGGCTCGGGGCGGACACGCAGCCGGGCGGCGGGCTGGCTTCAGCGGGCTTTCAGCAATCGCCGTTACCTTGGTGGTATGGATGAGATCAGGGCGCAGCGAGTGGTTGCCGCCCTCCGGAGCCGGGGCGTCAACGCGCACCTGTACCAGGAGAACGGGCTGTTCGGAGTGCGCGTGTCACTGGCCGACGAGCGCGAGGCAGATCTTGATGCCGGCGGGACGGGACTTGATCCCGGGATCACGGGCTTGTCCATCCCCGAGCAGATCCGGAGACGGTCCCTGGCGGGCGCGCTCGGCTAGCTCCGCCGGGGCGACGTTACCCGGCTACGCGGCGGCGCGGTCAGCCGCGTCGGGCTGACCGCCAGGGGCCGTTCCCTAGAGCACGGCCAGGGTGAGAACGACGCCGGCCATCGTCACCAGCACGTTGAGGTCCGGGTGACGGTCGAGAACCTGGTTCTTCGCGAACTCGACGCTGGCCGGGCCGGCCCTGGTGCCCGTCGCCGCGCCCCCGGGAGAACCGGCATTCAGATTCCTTTCAGGAAGCTTTTAGCTACCGCCGCTACCGTGACATTATGGATGAGTTCAGGGCGCGTCGCGTGGTCGACGCACTGCGCGACCGGGGAGTCAACGCTCACCTGTACCGGGGAACGGTGGAGTTCGGCGTGCGGGTGACGCTGCCCGGCGGCCGCGAGGCCGAGTGGGACACTGATGGCGCGGCGGGTCTCGAGGCCCAGGTCATGCGGGACGGCATACTCGTCGGGTACGTGCCGGAGATCGAAGGCTCGGCGGACTTCGACGAGGCCCAGGTCGTCGACGCCATCGCCCGCACCGACTACGACCAGCCGGTCGCCACCGTGCGCGCCACCGCTCCCCCGCCCGGCCCCGCCCTCACCCGTGAGGGCGGCGTCTTCCGCCGCTTCCTCGACGGCTTCCGCTACCAGTAACGTTCCGGAAAGTCGCGTTCCGGCGCTCTTTCGACGCCGGGACAGGGACGCCGGGCCAAGGCGTGCCAGGCCGGCCGCCCCCGGCGCCGCACAAGGTCCTGATTAGCCCGGACTCGGCTGGGTAGCCGCCTTGAGCAAGCCTGACCGGCAGGCTTCATCCGGAGAGGAAGCTCATGTATATCGGCCTCGGCACCATTCTTATCATCGTGATCATCGTCTTGGTTGTGTGGATGCTCCGCCGCTGATCGCGAGCTCCGCGGGCGCCCGTGAATGCGGCGCCGGAGCGGCAGGAAGGTTGCGGTCGCAGCCGTCCCTTCCGGTGGATCCTCTAGGTGGATCGTTGAATGGAAGCGTGAACTCGGGCGGTCCCGGCTTCCCCTGCGGACGCGCGGCAAGCCCCGTCAGGCGTGGCCAGCGCTCAGTTGAGCTGCCATCAGCTCGACCAGCTTTTGCAGCCCGCGCAGCGGGCGCACCATGACCGTGAAGCTGACCAGCTTTTCCTCGGCGTTCCAGCGGAGGATGTCAACGCCCTGGACGTAGACGCCATCCAGGTCGGCCTCGAACTCCAGCACCGCGCTGCTCTGGTCATGCCACTGGCTGACGTAGCGCAAGGTCGGACCCAGGACGTTCAGCGCCGCGCTGAGGTAGCCGGTCGTGAGCGCCTTGCCTTCCTGCGGGGCGAACACCGCCGGGGACTGGAAGACGACCTCGTCGGCCAGCAGTTCGCTGAGGAGACCCGGGTCCTTGGCCGTGACCACGGCATGCCAGCGGCGCAGGGCTGCAGGCTGATCAGACATGGACGTACTCAAGCCCATCCCGGCCAGCGCCGTCAAGAGACGGATAGCGAGCCCGGCCCCGCCCGGGTGGCAAGCATCCTCACCGCCGCCCGGCGCAAGTCATCCACGGCAAGGACAGGGCATTACTCCCGTGCCCCGTGATGTGCTTGTTCGGGACACATGTGCGGTGACGGTTTCAGGGAGGGTTCGTTGTCGTTGTCGATGTCGGTGCTGCGGGACGGGCAGTCGCGTTCGGTCAGCCCGGAGAACCCCACGGGCGGGAAGGGTGCCGGCGGCGCCGCTGCGACGGGCACCGGTGCGGCCGCCGCCCGGGAACTGGGCCCGGGCTGGAAGGTATCGCCCTCGGTCGAGATCGCGGCGGGCGGGACGCACACCGTGGCCGCGATCGCCGGACCCGGGGTGATCAGGCACATGTGGCTCACGGCACCGCCCGCCCGGCTGCGGTCGCTGGTGCTGCGGGCGTACTGGGACGGGGCGGCCGAGCCGGCCATCGCCGTTCCGCTCGGTGACTTCTTCTGCCAGGGCTGGGCGTCGTTCGCTCAGGTCAGTTCGGTCCCGGTTGCGGTGAACCCGCACGGCGGGCTCAACAGCTACTGGGAG
>DAHWEX010000270.1 GCA_027326205.1 Actinomycetota bacterium | reverse complement strand
GGCGGTGGCGGTGGCGGCGGCGGCCGGTGAGACCGCCGAGACCGCGGTCACCGCGGTCACCGCGGTCACCGCGGCGTCCGCCTCTGCGCCGGATGACGGGCCGGCGCCCGGGGGCGGGTCGGCGCCGGCCGGGGGCACGGTCGCGGCGAGCGGCCGCGCGGTCCCGATCACCCGCTTGCGCTCCGGCAGGATGCCCTGGGGCCGCACCCAGAGGAAGACGACGATGAGCAGGCCGATCGCCACCCACTGCAGCGAGGGGATCAGGTTCGGCGGCAGGCTGTTGGAGGTGGGGATGTAACGGGTGATCTCTTCGAAGCCGACCGGGACCAGGACCGCCCCGAGCACCGCGCCGCGGTGGTTGCCTGCCCCGCCGATGATGACCGCCGCGAACAGCACCACGGTCTCGGCGTAGCCCCAGGCGGCCGGCGACCACGTGGTGATGTAAGAGACGAGGATGGCGCCGGACAGGCCCGCGATGGCCCCGCCGACCACCAGCATCGCGGTGCGCAGCGAGAGCAGGTTCTTGCCGAGGGAGTCCGCGACGGTGTCGTTGTCCCGCATGGCGCGCAGGCTGCGCCCGTACGGCGACTCGGTGATCCGGCGCACGAGCAGGTAGACGGCCGCGCACACGATGAGCGCGCCCGCGGCGAGCATCCACTGGTACCCGGACGACTGGGGGTTGTACTCGCCCTGGAACGGCTGCGGGATCAGCGACAGGCCGGCGTCCCCGTTGAGGAACGGGCGGTAGTTGGTCACCAGGAGGTTCAGCAGCACGGCGGTAACCAGCAGCCCCACGGCGGCGAAGTCGCCGCGCAGGCGGCGCCCGACGAGGAACGTGAACGGCAGCGCGATCAGCCCGCCGACGACGGCAGCGCCGATCCACGGCAGCGGGAACGGCAGGTTCAGGCCGCCCAGGTAGGACTGGAACCCGCCGTTGGCGGAGTCGGACGGCAGGGCAAGGACCGCCGCCGTGTACCCGCCCGCGGCCTGGAAGATGATGAAGCCGAAGTTGGTGACGCCGCCCACGCCGAACTGCTGGCTCAGCCCCAGGCAGGCCGTCGCGTCGACGGCCGCGTAGATGAGCAGGTTGATGAGGTAGTAGGAGTTCACGTGGCCGCCTTCCCGAGCAGGCCGGCGGGGCGCACCCCGAGCATGAGCAGCAGAATTCCGAACGCGACCACGTACTTGTAGGAGGGCGGGATGTACGCGGCGCTGACCTCCGTCGCCACGCCGATGACGACGGCGCCGAGCATGGCGCCGTAGGCCTGGCCCGGCCCGCCGAGGAAGGTCGCCGCCAGGATCAGGACCAGGAACAGGTCGGTGCTCGTCGCGTCGAAGCTGCCCGCGTCCATCGCGAACACCACGCCGGCCATGCCGCACAGCGCCCCGGTGATCGCCCAGGTGGCGGTGATCACCTGCCCGGTCCTGATGCCGCAGTTGCGGGCCAGGGTCTGGTTGGCCGCCGTCGCGCGCATGGCCTTCCCGAGCCGGGTGTAGCGCAGCAGCACGTGCGTGCCGGCCATGACCAGGACCGACAGCCCGATCACCACGAACTGCACCGCGGTCAGCGTGAACCCGTCCGCGCTGACCGTCGGCCCCTGGGACATCGTGTAGGACACGCTGGTCCCGCCGGCGAGGGCCTGCACGCCGAACTCGACGATGAGGGTCATCCCGAGCGAGACGATCACCATGGTGATCGGCGCCGTGCCGCGCCGCTGGAACGGCGCGTACACGCCCTTGTTGAGCAGCACCGACCCGGCCGAGCAGGCCGCCATGGCGGCCACCAGGCAGATCCAGATGTTCACGCCGCGGGAGTTGAGCAGGTAGGCGAGGAACGCCCCCGCGATCATGACCGCGCCGAACGCCAGGTTCAGCACGTCGGTCACGCCGAACTGCAGCGTGAAGCCGACGGCCGCGATCGCGAGGACGGGGGCGGTGACCAGCCCGAAGCCCAGCGATGCCAGGAACAGGGTCATCCGGAAACGGCCCTTAGCTGGGCGGCGCTCAGGTTCCCGACGACGTTGACCGCGCCGCTGGCGCTGTAGGTGTCGATCTGGAAGATGCCGGTGGAGTCGTGGAAGCTGTCGAAGCTGGTCACGCCGCCCGGCCCCTCGTACTGGATCGCCTTGCCCGCCTTGAGCAGCGACGCGCAGGAGGCGAACGAGGCGCAGACCGTCGCGCCGGGCGAGCCGTCGCCGATCGTCAGGATGTCCGGCCCGTAAACGCTGGAGCTGGTGGACTTGGACATGAGCATCGCGAGCGCGGCCAGGTTGATGCCGTCGTACAGGTGGACCCCGCCGGGGGCGCTCAGGTAGGTGGTGAAGTCGCCGGTGGCACCGGGGGCCTTGCCCTGCTGGGACAGCAGCGCGGCGGAGAACGCCTGGTAGGCCGGGCCGCTTGTCTCGGTGACCAGGTTGTCGGCGTGGAAGTTGGCCGTGAAGTCAGCCGCGCCGACCGCGGCGGCCGCCGCCTTGAAGAAGGACGGCGAGATCGCCGCGGACGTGCCGATGATCGGGATCATCTTGCCGCCGTTGAGCTGCTTGATCTCCGAGAACAGGGTGGGATCAGCCGACCCGAGCGCCTCGGTCATGATCGCGTCCGGGTGCGACTGGACGATCGTCTCGGCCTCGGTGCGGAACGTCGTGGCGGTCAGGTCGAGCGTCTGGTCGGTGGTGAGCGTCAGCCCGGCCTTCTTCAGCGCCGAGATCGCCGGCTGGATGAAGGTCTGCGAGCCGATGTCGTTACCGAACGCGAGCGCGATCCTGGTGTAGTGGAGCTGCTGCGCGATGGCCACCATCGCGTAGGACTCCTCCAGGTCCGGCGGGACCAGGCGGTAGAAGTAGGGGTAGTGCACGCTGTCGAACTCCGACTGCCCGGTCATGCAGAACATCGTGGTCTTGTGCGCGTTGATGATCGGCACCACCGAGGCCGCCTCGTCGGACGTGCAGCCGATCACGAGCGCCAGGTTCGAGGTCGAGGCGAACATCTGGTTGACCGCCGGCACCGCGTCGGCGGGGTCGCCGCGGGTGTCCACGCTCTTGCAGGTGAGCTGGTGCCCGTCCACGCCGCCCGCCGCGTTGATCGCGGAGGTCGCGCCGTAGCAGGAGGCGAGGTACGTCGGGCCGAGTGCGGCGTCCGGGCCGCTGAACGGGGCGACGTCGGCGATGGTGAGCGGCGATCCCGTCGCCTGGCTGGCGCTCCCGCCGCCGCCGGCGGCGGGGGAACCGGCGGCGGAGCCGGCGGAGGACGCCGCGCTGCATCCGGCCAGCGCGGCGAGCGCCGAGGCGGTGACGGCGGTGACGGCGGTGACGGCGAGGGCGCGGCGTCTACGGCCGCCCAGGTGTGTGGTGAGCTTCATTGTCCCCTCCACGGGTACGTGCTGCGGGATGACCTGGAGGCAGGCCGGGCGGTCGTTCAGAGCCCGGGCGCGGGGGTGGCGGCGGGATGCCACCGCCAGCTTGCCTGGTCGCCGGATTCGGCGACCACGCGGTTGCGGATGGTGCCGAGGCCCTCGATGGTGACCTCGATGACGTCGCCGGGCGTGAGCCAGACCGGCGGCTGGCGCGCGAAGCCGACCCCGCCGGGCGTCCCGGTGGCGATGACGTCGCCCGGTGCCAGCCGGGTGAAGGAGGAGAAGAACTCGACGGCGCTCGGGATGTCCACGATCATCTGCGAGGTGCGCGCCGACTGCATGACCTGGCCGTTGAGGACGGTGGTGAGCAGCGCGTCGGTCATGTCCGCCTCGTCGGTGGTGACCACCTCGGGGCCGATGGGCATGCTTCCCTCGAAGTTCTTGCCCGCCGTCCACTGCGTGCCGGCGCGCTGCCACTCCCGCGCGCTGGCGTCGTTGAGCACCACGAACCCGGCGATCGCGTCCAGTGCCTTGTCCGCCGGGATGTACCGGCCGCCGGCCCCGATGACGATGCCGAGTTCCCCCTCGTAGTCGAACCGCTCGGTGAGAGCGGGCTTGACCAGGTCCGCGTACGGGCCGAGCACGCTGTCCCGGCCGCGGACGAACGCCTCGGGCCAGGTCGGCACCGCCCGGCCGCCCTCGATCGCGTGCTCGGAGTAGTTCACGCCGAGGCAGAGGATCCGCGCCGGGGACGGAACCGCCGGGCCGAGGTCCGCCGGGCCGTATTCGCGGCCGTCCCGCCCGGCGATGGCCCGCAGCGCGTCCAGGCCGGCGCTCCCGGCCTCCAGCACGGCGGTGAGCGCGGTGAACTCCGGGATGCCGGTCTCCGCGGCGACGTCCACGTACCCCGACCGGCCGCGCACGTGCAGCCGCGGTCCCGATTGCGTGAGTATGGTCGCGAGCCTCATCCGGCCGTCTCCTGTTCCGGCACCCGCTAGGCACCGTCGCGCATACCGATTGGTTTAAATAACCAGATTGGTTGGAGAGTAAATCAGCATTTTCAGGCCGTCAACCGGGTAAACGGGTAGAACTCGCTCAGATGGCTCGCCAATGATATACAATTGGTAAAATTGGTTGCGGCCTGGTGCAGGCCACGGGAACGCCCCGGCGCGGCATGAGATAACCTGCCGCCAGCAAGGTGGATGGTGAGCCGACAGTGATGGGGACCACGCCAGCGGTGCCCGCGAGGCGCGGACGCGAGCTCGCGGAGCTGATCCTGGCCGAATCCGGGCGAGCGGGCCTGGGGCCGGGTTCCCGGCTGCCCACCGAACGCCAGCTCGCCGTGGACCTGGGGGTGACGCGCAGCGGGATCCGGCTCGCGCTCGCGTCCCTGGAAGCGGACGGCCTGATCTCCCGCGAGGTGGGCCGCGGCACGTTCCTGCGCGAGGCGGCCGCCTCCGCCCTGGCCGC
>DAHWEX010000252.1 GCA_027326205.1 Actinomycetota bacterium | reverse complement strand
CCGCTCCCGGGCGGTCAGCTTCCCCTTGGCGTGCTGCTTGCCCACCGCCGCGGCCGGGCCCGCGTGGACCGCCTCGTGCCGGCGCCGCTCCAGGTCAGCGATCTTCCCCGCCGTCGTATGCGGAGCAGGCAGGTCGTCAGCAATCGGATCGCTCATGGGGGAAACCTTAACCGGGCCGGCGATTGGGCGTACCGCGTGGTGGTTAGGCTCACAGCGTGGATTCCTTTGCAGACGAATTTCCCGGCGGTGCACAGGGCGGCCCGGATGCCGGGCCAGCCGACGATGACCAGGCGGTCGGCGGCCCGGGCCGGGCCCGCGACTCCGCCGCGCTGCCCGATCAGATGCGCCGGGACGTCCGACTGCTCGGCGAGGTCCTCGGCGAGGTGATCAGCGAGTCCGCGGGGGCGGACCTGCTCGCCGACGTGGAGCGGCTGCGGCACGCGGTGATCCACGCGCGCTCGGCGGAGGACCTCGGCGCCGAAGACCGGGGATCGGCACGGGCCATGGCGGCCGGCGACGAGATCACGGAGCTGGTCTCCTCCTGGTCGTGGGAGCGGGCCGAGCTCGTGGCCCGCGCGTTCACCGTCTACTTCCACCTGGTGAACCTGGCCGAGGAACAGCAGCGCGTCCGCACGCTGCGGCTGCGCTACTCCGGCGACCAGGCGCCGCGCGAGTCGCTCGCGGACGCTACCGGCCGGCTCACCAAGGAAGGCGGCGCGGCGTACCTGGCCGAGCTGCTCGCCGGGCTCCGGGTGCACCCGGTGTTCACCGCGCACCCGACCGAGGCCCGCCGCCGGGCCGTCGTCGCGTCGCTGCGCCGGATCGGCGGGCTGCTCACGTCGCTCGACGACCAGCGCGCGGGGGCCGCACAGCAGGCGGAGGAGCGGCGGAAGCTGCGCGAGGAGGTCGACCTGCTCTGGCGGACCGCCCAGCTCCGCGTGGCCGGGATGAAGCCGGCCGACGAGGTCCGCTCGGTGATGACCGCGTTCGACGAGACCCTGTTCCGCCTGGTGCCCGCCGTCTACCGGGCGCTCGACGAGGTGCTGCTCGGCGCCGACAGCGGCACGGTCCCGTCGCCCGCGCCCGCGTTCCTGCGGTTCGGCTCCTGGGTGGGCGGCGACCGCGACGGCAACCCGAACGTCACCGCCGCGGTGACCAGGGAGGCCGCGACGATTCAGGCCGAACACGCGCTGCGCGGCCTGGAGGCGGCCTGCGGCCGGATCGGCCGGGCGCTGACCGTCTACGAGAACCCAGCGCCGCCGGCGCTGCGGCGGGCGCTTGCGGCCGCCGCGGGCGAGCACCCAGAACTGCTCGCGGAGATCACCGCCCGGTCGCCGGGCGAGCCGTACCGCGCCTACCTCCTGTACGCGACGGAGCGGCTGGCGGCCACCAGGACGCGGAACCTGGACCTGGCCTACGGCAGCGCGGCGGACTTCCTCGCCGACCTGCGCCTCGTCCAGTCGTCGCTGGCCGAGTCCGGCGCGGTCCGGCAGGCCTACGGCGACCTGCAGCACCTGATCTGGCAGGCCGAGACGTTCGGGTTCCACCTGGCCGGCCTGGAGGTGCGCCAGCACTCGAAGGTGCACGCCCGGGCGCTGGCCGAGCTGCGGGCGGGGGAGGCGCCCTCGCCGATGACCACCGAGGTGCTGGAGACGATCCGGGTCATCGGCTGGATCCAGCGCCGCTACGGCGTCGACGCCTGCCGCCGCTACGTCATCTCGTTCACCACCGCGGCCGCGGACATCGCGGCGGTGTACGAGCTGGCCGGCTACGCGTTCCCGGACGGCGACGGCCCGGTGCTCGACGTGGTGCCGCTGTTCGAGACCGGGGAGGACCTGGCCAACGCCCCGTCCGTGCTGGAGGGCATGCTGGCGGTCCCCGGCGTCGTGCTGCGGCTGGAGGAGACCGGCCGGCACCTCGAGGTCATGCTCGGCTACTCGGACTCCGCCAAGGAACTCGGGCCGGCCACCGCGACGCTCCGGCTGTTCGACGCCCAGGCGGAACTCGCCGCGTGGGCGTCGGAGCACGGGGTGAAGCTGACCCTGTTCCACGGCCGGGGCGGCGCGATCGGCCGCGGCGGCGGCCCGGCCGGGCGGGCCGTGCTCGCCCAGGCGCCCGGCTCGGTGGACGGCCGGCTCAAGGTCACCGAGCAGGGCGAGGTCATCTTCGCCCGCTACGGCCACGCCGCGATCGGGCTGCGTCACCTGGAGCAGGTCACCTCGGCGGTCCTGCTGGCCTCCTCGCCGTCGGTCGCGGACCGGACGACCGCGGCGGCGGCCGCGTTCGCGGACCTGGCGGGCGCCATCGACGTGGCCGCGAAGGGGGCGTTCCGCTCGCTGGTCGAGGCCGACGGCTTCGCCGAGTGGTTCGCGACGGTCAGCCCGCTTGAGGAGATCGGCGGCCTGCGCATCGGGTCGCGGCCCGCGCGCCGCGGGCACGGCGGCGGGCCGCTCGGCCTCGAGGACCTGCGCGCGATCCCCTGGGTGTTCGCCTGGGCGCAGACCCGGCTGAACCTGCCCGGCTGGTACGGCCTGGGCAGCGGGCTCGCCGCCGCCGCGTGGACGGGTATCCCGGCAGGGGACTCCGACGGCGGCCTCCCGCCGGAGGGGCTGGACACGCTTCGCCGCGCCTACCGCGAGTGGCCGCTGCTCGCGACGCTGCTCGACAACGCCGAGATGTCGCTGGCGAAGACCGACCGCGCGATCGCCGCCCGCTACCTGGCCCTCGGCGGCCGCCCCGACCTGACCGGCCAGGTCCTGGCCGAGTACGACCTGACCAGGCGGCTCGTCCTCGCGGTCACCGGGCACGAGCGCCTGGTGGCCAACCGCTCGGTGCTGTCGCGCGCCATCGTGCTCCGTGACCCGTACGTGGACGCGCTGTCCTACCTGCAACTGCGCGCCCTGTCCGCGCTGCGCGCCGAGGACGCCGCCGCGCCCGACCGCCCCGCCCTGGAGCGCCTCCTCCTGCTCACGGTCAGCGGCGTCGCCGCCGGCCTGCAGAACACCGGCTGACGAAACCGCTACCGTACGGCGCGGGATGGCAAGGCCACCGCCATCCCGCGCTCTCAGACCACTCCCTTATGCCGTAACCGGCGGTGGTGACCCGGCAGCCGCACTTCGTGACTATCGATACCGCCGGACGCCCCCCGCTCGCGCGTCTTCGCACACTGGCGGCCCATGATCGTTTCTCTTTACGCACGAGCAGCCCATGATCACGTCCGGTTCGCACCTTATGTGGCGCCCGCACTTAAGCAGAGAGCCCGGGCGCCTGTAGAGAGCCCGGCCTGGTTGCAGAGAGCCCGGGCGCCCGGTTGTTCAGTGTCCTAATCGGCCGCGCTGAGGGACGACTGGGGGAAGTGTCCGGCCCGGGGGAGCGCGTCAGACGTGGCGGCCACAGAAACCACGGCCCGTTCGGGGGAATGGGTGTTCCAGCAGGGGAAGCGGGCGGTTCGCTGCTCGCCGGCCGCGAGCCGGGCGATGGCGTGCTCGCTCCCGGCGTTGCCGGGGGTGTAGACCACCATGCGGGTGCCGGGGACGGCGGTGACCGCGAAGCTCGTCGACCTGGTGGTGATCTCGCCCAGCGCGGGGTGGCGGAAGCGCTTGACGTGGCTGGCGGGCTGGGCGACGTCGTGGGCCGCCCAGGTCTCGGCGAACACCGGGCTCAGCGCCTCCAGGCGGCGGATGAAGTGCGTCCAGGCCGGGTCGCCGACGTGCTTGCCGTACGCGTTGCGCAACTGGGCGATGAGGGCGGCGGAGTAGACGTCCTTTTCCGGCACCGGGCTGCAGCAGGCCGGGCTGGTGAGGCAGGAGAGCAGGGTGTTGCGCTCGTCCGGCGGCGCGAGCACCAGCCGGGGGAACAGCGTCGCGTAGATCTCGTTCCAGGCCAGCAGGTCGAAGCGTTCCGTGATCACGCTGGCCGGGTACGGCATCGAGTCCAGGATGCGCTGCACCTCGGGCGGCAGCGGGCATTCGGCGCAGCCGGCCGGCCCCGCCGCGCCGGGGACGTCGGCGAGGCGGAACAGGTGAGCGGTCTCGATCGCGTCGAGTTTGAGCGTGCGGGCGATCGCTTCCAGGACCTGGACGCTCGCGTTGATCGGCCGGCCCTGCTCAAGCCACGTGTACCAGGTGACGCCGACCCCGGCGAGCTGGGCCAGTTCCTCACGCCGCAGTCCCGCGGTGCGGCGCCGGGTGCCGGCCGGGAAGCCGACGTCTTCCGGGCTGATCCGCTCCCGGCGGGCGCGCAGGAACGCCGCGAGCTCGGTCCGGCGGGCGGCGGACGCCCGGTCGCCCGCTCCGTTGACGGTCGTCACGCTCATGCGCACTATCCTTCCAGGCCGGCCAGCGGCCTGCCAGGTAGTGCTAGTACCAGGATAACCAGGCTCCTGGTACCAGGATAAGACGTGCGGCACGCTAGCTGGCATGACAGACCTCATCGCAAGCGTCCGTCCGGCGGGCACCGCCAGGGCCGGCCGTCGCGGCCTGACCGGTCGCGGCACGCCGCCCGGCGTCGTGCTCGCCATCGTGCTCACCGGCCAGATCATGGCGATCATCGACACGAACATTGTCAACGTCGCCGTGCCAGCGATGCACGCCACGCTCGGCGCGTCCGGTGCGGCGCTGCAGCTCGTGGTGGCCGGCTACACGATCGCGTACGCGGTCCTGCTGGTCACCGGGGCCCGGCTCGGCGACATCCTCGGGCACCGGCGCGTGTTCCTCGCCGGGGTCGCGCTGTTCACCCTGGCCTCGCTCGGCTGCGGGCTCGCGCCGGCCACCGGGGCGCTGGTCGCGCTGCGCTTCCTCCAGGGGGCCGGCGCCGCGACGATGATCCCGCAGGTGCTGAGCCTGATCCAGCGCACCTACACCGCGCCAGGCCCGCGCGCCCGGGCGATGAGCCTGTACGCGACGGTGATCTCCGGCGGCGCGGTGCTCGGCCAGGTGCTCGGCGGCCTGCTGGTTTCCGCCGACCTGTTCGGCAGCTCCTGGCGGCCGGTCTTCCTCGTCAACGTGCCGGTCGGCCTGGCCGTGCTCGCCTCCGGCCGCCTGCTGCCGGCCGGCCGGTTCGACGGCGTCCGCACGCTCGACCTGCCCGGCCTCGCGGTGCTCACCCCGGCGGTGCTCGCGCTCGTGCTGCCGCTGGTGCTCGGGCAGCCGCTCGGCTGGCCGGCCTGGGGCTGGGCCCTGCTCGCCGCGTCGGCGGGCCTGTTCGCCCTGCTCGGCTTCGTCGAGCACCGGGTGGGGCGGCGCGGCGGCCAGCCGATCCTGCCGCATTCGCTGCTCGGGCTGCCCGGCATGTTCGCCGGGCTCGGCGGGCTGTTCGCGTCGATGGTGGTGTTCGGCGGGTGGCTGTTCGGGCTGGCGCTCGAGCTGCAGGACGGCCTCGGCGACTCGCCGCTGCGGGCCGGCCTCACGTTCGTGCCCTGCGGCGTGGCGTTCGCCCTGGTCAGCCTGAACTGGCGGAAGCTGCCCGCGCGCTACCACGGGCGGCTGCCGATGACCGGGTTCGCGGTCACCGGGGCCGGGCTGGTGTGGTCCGGGCTGCTGCTGCACTCCGGCGGGACGGGCGGCGACTGGCTGTACGTCGCGCTCGCGGTGATCGGCGGCGGCATGGCCGGGGCCTTCGGCGCGCTGATGGGGCGGGTGCTGTCCCGGGTGCCGGTGGCGATCGCGGCGGACGCCAGCGGCGTCATCGTGACCGTCAACCAGTTGGGCATCGTGGTGGGGATCGCGGCGTTCGGGTCGCTGTACCTGAACCTGGCGGGTGCGCTGCCGGGGGCCGGCCGGCCGAGCGCCTTCGCCCTCTCCTCGGGGCACGCCTACCTGGGCGTGGCGCTCTGCCTGGCCGGGCTGGCGGTCGCGGGCGCGGTCCTCGCCCTGGCTCACGGCCGCGCCGCGCCCGCGGCCGCCGCGCCCGCGCGGTGACCCGCGCGTCAGGAGGCGGGACGGTTAAGCGAGGCTGTCCCGTCTCCGGCGCGTCCGGTCGCAGGCCCGGTCGCAGTAGGGTGGCTTCGTGAGCAGGACGCATCGGCTTGACCTCGACGACCAGACGCTGCGCGAGTGGGACGCGGTGGTGCTCGACTCCGGACCGGACGGGATCGTCCTCGACCGGTCCGCCTTCTACCCGGGCGGCGGCGGGCAGCCGCC
>DAHWEX010000248.1 GCA_027326205.1 Actinomycetota bacterium | reverse complement strand
TGAACTCGACGGCGAGGGACAGCGTCGCGTAGGGCACGGCCAGGCTCTCGGTGTAGCCGAACAGCCCGGCGTAGACGCTGAGCAGCAGGCCGCCGGCGGTGGCAAGGCCGGCCACCGCGCCGGCCACGAGCAGCGCCAGCCACCGGAAGGCCATCACGGCCACGGCGAGGACGACCGCCGCGACGCCC
Organism: Actinomycetota bacterium; assembly: GCA_027326205.1. Classification (GTDB taxonomy): domain Bacteria; phylum Actinomycetota; class Actinomycetes; order Streptosporangiales; family Streptosporangiaceae; genus Trebonia. Next base: position 3,498 of record DAHWEX010000248.1, on the reverse strand, counting down.
TGGACCAGAAAGAGCGGGCCGATGACGCTGATGTCCCGGTAGCCGTCCGACCACAGCTCCAGGTGGATCACGGCCGACCAGACGAGGAAGCCCGCGCCGGTGGCGGCCAGCGCGAGGACGGTCAGGCGGGCGGCCGGCGACCGCAGCGCGCCCGGCTTCCTGAGCACCAGCGAGATGACCCGCCCGCGGTTGAAGCGGTTGAACATGAGGTCTCCTAATGCGCGCCGCGCTTACTCACAATGACAATGACGAGGTCTGGATGGTCACCCACAGGCCGTAGCCGGCCAGCGCGCTCGCGCCGGCCGCCAGCGCCCAGGCGCGCGGCAGGGAGCCGCCGTGCCGGGCGACGAACCTCGGGTAGACCGCGAAGGTGACGAGCTCGCTCAGCCACAGCGCGAACAGCGACGGCGTGAGCAGGCGGTCGTAGATCGCCTGCGGGCTGATCAGCAGCACCGGAGACAGGGCGACCATGATGACGCCGATGCCGGGAACGACCCGGCGCAGCGGCCAGCCGGTCACCGCGACGGCCAGCCTGCTCAGCGCCAGGTACTCCACGAGGATGACCCCGGCGACGCTGACCGCCGTGCCGATCCCCACCGTGAGGGCGAAGCCGTGCCCGGCGAACCGCTGCGCCACCGCCATCCCGGGAATCTCCTGGCGGGTCAGCGCCGGGTCAGCCGCCAGCGGTGCGACGGCGGCGGTGATGACGAGGACGGTCGCGAGGTAGGCGCCCAGCAGCCCGCGCCGCGTGGTGCGGACCGCGCCGCGCAGGTCACCGCCCAGTTCACCGCCCAGGAAGAACGGCAGGCTGCCGCAAATGTAGAGAAGGGCGGTCTGCCCGCTCGCGATGGCCAGCGACCCCGCGGGCGCCGACGCGCCGAAGCTGCCCGCCGGCGTGGTCACGTTCGCCAGCGTCACCCCGGCCAGCGCCGCCGCGACCGCGAGCTGCCCGGCGGCTATCAGCCCGATGACCAGCAACGCGACGCGGCGCCCCGCGATCATCACCCCGGCCAGGACGACCGGGATGACGACCTCCAGCGGCGTCTGGTACCTGGTCTCGCCCGGCAGCACGGCGGGCAGCGTGTCGTAGACGATCTGCGCCGTCGTGTACACGAGGTAGAGCAGGTAGCTCAGCGCCCACAGGCCGGCCTGCGCCAGTGCTACCTTGCGGCCCGCCGCCGCCTCGGTGAACGCGTACAGGCCGCCCGCGCTGCTGATGTGCCGCGCGTAACCGAACCAGATCGCCAGCGGGAAGCCGAACGCGACCGCCGCCGCGGCCATCGCCAGCCCGGCCGAGGAGGACGCGCCGCCGGCGATTGACGGCGCGTACAGCGCGGCCAGGGCCAGCGGCCCGCCCAGTGAGGCGACCGCTACCCCGGCGTAGGCCCACTGGCCGACCGGCGCGGCCGGCCCGAGGGGAGGTGGTGCCTCTCCCCCCTCGGGCCGGGTCTCGGTCCCGTTGCCCAGTATCCGGGCAAGGAAGGCTGCCATCCGCGCGTCAGGACCAGCCGCCGCCGGCACTCGACGAGCCCGCGGCCGGGGAAGCCCCTGACCCGCCGCTCCTGCTGAACGAGGCGACCGAGGCGGTCACGTCGCCGCCGGTCGGGGAAACCAGCCACCACTTCGCGCCGAAGCCGTCGCTGCCCTGCCCGGTGGCCGTTCCGGCACCGGAATCACCGGAGAAGTAGTACAGCGGGTGCCCGTCGTAGGTCACCTGCTTGGTGCCGTCAGAGCGGGTGATCGTGCCAAGGTCGCCGGCCTTCACATTCCCGGACGCGGTCGGCGTGCCGGTGGTCGTCACCGGCGGCCACGCGCCCGCGCACGCTCCCGTGCACGCTGACGCGTCGCCGGCGTCCTTGGTCCACCGGTACACGGCGCGACCGGATCCGTCGGTCAGGAAGGTGTTCCCCGACGACGTGGCGGTCGTGATGACCATGGCGCCCGACGCGGCCGCGCTGCCGCTCGCGGCACTGGCCGCCGAACTGGGCGCCGAACTGGCCGCCGACGAGCCGGCCGGGGCGGCGGCGCTGCTGCTCCCGCTGGCGCACGCCGCCACAAGCAGCGCCACGCCGACCGCGCCGCCGACCGCGCTGGCCAGCCTGGCCGGCCCGGACATCGTGTTTAGTTGGGGAACGCGCATCTGGTTGGTCTCCCGTCTAGCGTGGCCCAGCCCCCGCTTGGGCCGGTTGAGTTCACCGTCGCTAGAGATACGGAGAAACAGCGCCCGGGGATTGCACCTCGCGGGCGGCACCCGCCGCGGTCCTCGCGCCGGCGCGGCGCGGCGGCGCGAGAGCGGGCCCGCGACGGCTCACGCCAGCGCGGCGACGAGCTCCGGCCGGGCCGTCGCGGGCGAGCCCGCGTGGTACGGGGGGTGCGGGTCGTACTCGATCCCGAGCTGGATGCGCTCGGCTGCCTCGTCGCCGGCGAAGCGGCCGACCAGCGCCAGGGCCATGTCGATGCCGGCCGAGACGCCCGCGGCGGTGACGTACTTGCCGTCGAAGACGTACCGCTCCCGCCGCGGGACCGCGCCGAGGCTGGCCAGCTTGTCCATGGAGCCCCAGTGGGTGGTGGCGTTCCGCCCGGTGAGCAGGCCCGCCGCCGCCAGGATCAGCGAGCCCGTGCAGACCGAGGTCGTCCACGCGCTCGCCTGGTCCGCGGCGAGCAGCCAGTCCCGCAGCGGCCCTGGCGCCAGCTGGGCCGCCGTGCCGGGGCCACCGGGGACGACGACGAGGTCCGGGCTCGGCACCTGCGCGTAGCCGGCCTGCGCCCGCAGGACCAGCGTGCCCGCGTCGTCGGACACGGCGCGGGCACGGTCCGCGACGAACACGACCTCCGCGCCGGGCACCCGGCACAGGACCTGGTACGGGCCGGCCGCGTCGAGCGCGGTGAAGCGGTCAAACAGCGCGATGGCGATCTGCATGGGTGCTCTCCCTGCTGGCATGGTGGTTTTCCGTGCCGGTTGCGGCCGGCCGGAACCGGCGGCGGTACTCGGCGGGGCTGACGCCGAGGGTCTCGGTGAACGCGCGGCGCATGGCCTCGGTGGTCCGGTAGCCGCAGGCCCGGGCGGTCTGCTCGATGCCGTCGGCGGTGTCCTCCAGCTGACGGCGCGCGGCCTCGAGCCGGGTCCGCTCGACGTACCGGCCGGGCGGCATGCCGACCTCGGCGGCGAACGCGCGGGCGAAGTGGCGCGGCGACAGCCGGGCCTTCGCCGCGAGGGCCTCGACGGACAGGTCGCCGGCCGGGTGCTCGGCGATCCACTGCTGCACCTCGCGCAGCGGGTCCCGCCGGGCGACCTGGGCGGACAGCTGCGCGCTGAACTGGGCCTGGCTGCCCGGCCGCCGCAGGAACACCACGAGCTGGCGGGCCACCGCGAGCGCGGCGTCCCGGCCGAGGTCGTCCTCGACGAGGGCGAGCGCCAGGTCGATGCCGGCGGTGATGCCGGCCGAGGTCGCGAGCCGCTCGTCCTTGATGAAGATCGGGTCCGGGTCAACCCGGATC
>DAHWEX010000207.1 GCA_027326205.1 Actinomycetota bacterium | reverse complement strand
ATGTCATGCAGCGCGTCGTAGAGGGGCCGCAGATACGGATCGATCTTCTCGTACAACGTCCCCGGCAGGAAGCCGAGCCGCTCCCCCGCCTCCACCGCCGGCCTGGTCAGGATGATCCGGTTGACCTCCTTCGCCTGCAGTGCCTTGACCGCCTTGGCCATCGCCAGGTAAGTCTTCCCCGTACCGGCCGGGCCGATCGCGAACACGATCGTGTGCTTGTCGATCGCGTCGGCGTAGTGCTTCTGGTTCAGCGTCTTCGGGCGGATCGTGCGGCCGCGGGCGGAGAGGATGCCCTGGGTGAGCACGTCGGCGGGGCGCACGCCCGGCTCGCCGTGGTCGCCGCGCAGCATCGCCACGGTGCGCTCGATCGTGTCCGGGGAAAGCTCGGCCCCCTTGCGCTGCAATTCGAGCAGTTCGGCGAAGAGCCGGCCGACGAGCTCGGTTTCGGCCAGCGTCCCGGAGACGGTGATCTCGTTGCCGCGGACGTGAATATCGGCGGAGAACTCGCGTTCTACGGCGTGAAGCAGTTCGTCCCTGGTTCCGAGCAGGCCGACCATGGAATGGCCGTCAGGAATAACGATTCGGATCGTGGAACCTGGGCTGTCACTGCGGGTATCGGTCAATTCACTGCTCTCAACGGCCCCGGGAGCGCCCCGGAGGCGGCGTGTGGGTCACTCGCGTGCCGGCTGCGGTCGCCGGTCAGCCTGGTGGCCAGGCCATCGGGCGGCCGCCGAGCAGGTGCGCGTGCACGTGCCCGACGGTCTGCCCGCCGTCCTGGCCGGTGTTGAAGACGATCCGGTACCCGGTGTCCTCGATGCCTTCGGCCGCGGCGATCTCGCGGGCGGTGCCAATGAGCTCGTCGAGCAGGCCGTCACCCACCGCGGCGAGGGCCCCCACGTTGGGATGGTGATCCCGGGGGACCACCAGGACGTGCGTCGGGGCCTGGGGGTTGATGTCGCGGAAGGCGACGATCCGCTTCCCGTCCAGCACCACCGTGGCCGGGATCTGCCCGGCAGCGATCCCGCAGAACAAGCAATCTGGCACACCACGATCATAGTGGCCGCCGGTCGCGGACGGTGCCGGACAGCCCGGTGGGCACCCGCCGGGCGTCCCGGGCAGACAGCCCGCCGGGCGGCCTCACGGCGACTGCGGGGGCGCGGTGCACGCGATTGCACTTTTTCTTGATTTACCGCCAATTATCCCGTTAGTAACCACTGACACTACTTACTCACCGGTAGGGGAAACTTGCCGACACTATGTGACAGATCCGGTACCCGGAGGGGCTGCCACCTTTCGGTGTTTCCGGTTAAGCTGATCTCTCCGCAATCCGACGGTACTGGGGTGGAGTTACCGCATGTGGGTTGGGCAGTGCACGACCGTGCCGCAACGAGTCAATTCGTTGCGCTTCGTGGTCAAGAATCGATCTGAGCGTGGGCGGTAAACCTGCGCACGCCGTCGTGGCAAGCCAGACCGTGAAAGCGGTGCTGGACAATCCGGGCGCGGATAACGCGTCGGAGCACTCGACGGCCGACTTCCTCAGCGCGCCTCCCGGTGATCCGGTCGCTGACGCTCTCAACGGCGCAACCGCCGGCGGAGCCCACGTGACCGACACGGCAGGCGACACGAACGGCGCCGCGTTCCTGGCCGGCACTTCCGGCTTCGGCCCGGCGCCAGGTTCCGAAATCAGCGGTGGAAACCTCCGGGCCGACCGTGAACCCTTCGATCCGGTTAAGCGTCCTATGGACATGACAACGGAAGCACTCGCGGCGGGCTCGCTGCTGCCTGGGATGCGGAGCGCCCCCGAGGCGTTCAGCTCGCGGGCTCCGGCCGCCGCCGCCTGGGATGCCTCCAATATCGTGACCGAGATCTACCAGGCTCACTACAACCAGCTCGTCCGGCTGGCCGTGATGCTCGTCCACGACGTGCAGACGGCCGAGGAAGTGGTTCAGGACGCGTTCGAGGCGATGCACCTGGCCGAGCGGCGGCTCCGCGATTCGGAGAAGGCACTCTCCTACCTGCGGCAGACGATCGTCAACCGGGCACGGTCGGAGTTGCGGCACCGCAAGGTCGTCGAGACGCACGCGCCCAAGCCAGCGCCCGACGAGCAGAGCGCCGAGCAGGCCGCGTTGACGCGCATCGAGCGTTCAGCGGTGGCCTCGGCGCTGCGCGGTCTTCCGGAGCGGCAGCGGGAAGCCATCGTGCTGCGGTACTACGGCGGCTTCTCCGAGGCTGACATCGCGAAGGCGATGGGCATTAGCAAGGGCGCCGTGAAGAGCCACACGGCCCGGGCGATCGCTGCACTCAAGTCGATCCTAGAGGGGTCCTAGTGACTGACGAGGCAGGCAGGTGAACGGAGGGCATGACCTCATCCGAGGACGACGACGAGCTAGAAAACAGGCTGCGGCGGGCGCTGTCCGAGGCGGCAGGCGACGTCGAGCCCGCCGCTGACGGGCTCGACAAGATCCGGGCACGGATCGGCGGCCGCCCGCCGCGGCCCTGGCTCACCAGCGTCCTGCTCGGCCTTGCCGAGCGGCTGCGGAACTGGACATGGCGCGGGCACTGGGCCTGGCCGTACCGCTTGTCACGCCGCGTGGAAGCCGGGTGGTCGCGACTGCGGCACGGCAGGTTTCCCGGGTGGGGGCTCCGGTCGCTCGGGCTCGCGGCGGCGCTCGCGGCGGTCGCGCTGATAGCCGGCGTCACCCTTGGCCTTCAGCCTCTTCGGAGTGCCATCCACCAGGCGGGCAGCGTGCTCGGCGGCGGCGGGCCGGCGCCGGCCACCGCGGGCACCGCGGGCACGGAGGCCAACGGGGTACCCGGCATCGCGGGCGGGAGCGGCGCGTCATCGTCCGGTGCCGTCCCGGCGGGCACCGCCCGGGCCAGCGCCGGGAGCACGCCGCGCGCCACCACGTCGCCGGGCACCGCGAAGGTACACAACGCCGGGATCGGCGCGTGCGCGACGAGCGCCGCCGCCGCGCAGGCAAGCCTGACGAACATACGGCCCAGCGCGTCCGCCGCCGCGGTCACGACCCCGGCCGTCGCCGCCGCGGCGACCGCGGCACAGACGGCGACCGCGCGCGCCCAGGCGGTGACCTGCCCGGTGTCCCCGGTGTCCCCGGCGAAGTCGGCGACGCCGGCACCGTCGGCAACGACCACGCCGGCACCGTCGGCAACGACCACGCCGGCACCGTCGGCAACGACCACGCCGCTGCCGACAGCGACGCCGACGGACACCGAGACGGCCACGCCGACAGGCACGGCGACAGCGACAGCGACGGAGGGCAGCGGAGACTGGACGCCGGTCACCGAGACGCCGACGCCGGCCGAATCCGCGTCGCCGTCCGGCGACGGCAGCCCGGGCCCGTCCGATCCGCCGTCCCTGCCTGGGCAGGGCCAGCGGGGCCAGCAGGGCCAGTGGCCACCGCACGGCCCCTGGCCCGGGCACGGTCACCGGCACTGATTCACCGGCACTGGCTCGCCGGCTGGCCGCTACCGGGGCCCGCTGCGGCTACGCTGGCCGGCATGGAATCGCTCCTGCCCGTCGCCGGGCCGCCGCTGTTTCTCGTGCCGCCGGGTGACCTGGCCGCCGGGGCGGTGACGCTGACCGGCCCGGAGGGGCATCACGCGGCGGCCGTCCGGCGCCTGCGGGCCGGGGAGCGGGCCGACGTGAGCGACGGCGCGGGAAGGCTCGCCGAGGGCGTCGTCACCGGCGTGGGCAAGGACTCGGTCACGATCGACATCGCGGTCGTGCACACCGTCCGGGCCCCGAGCCCGCGCCTCGCCGTCGCCCAGGCGCTGCCCAAGGGCGACCGGGGCGAACTGGCGGTGGAACTGATGACCGAGGTCGGGGTGGACGAGGTCATCCCGTGGGCCGCCGAGCGCTCGGTCACCCGGTGGCAGGCCGAGCGCGGCGCCAAGGCACTGGCCAGGTGGCGGGCGACGGCCCGCGAGGCCGCGAAGCAGTCCCGCCGCGCCTGGCTCCCCGAGGTCGCGGACCTGGCGAGCACCGCCGCCCTGGCGAGGCGCGCGGCCGCCGGCTGCGCGATCATCCTGGAGGCCAGCGCCGCGGCGAAGCTCCACGAGCTTCCGCTGCCGGACTCGGGCGAGATCCTGCTGCTGGTAGGCCCCGAGGGCGGCATCAGCCCGGCCGAGCGGGCCGCCCTGCGGGCCGCCGGCGCGCTGGAGGCGCGCCTGGGCCCGACCGTGCTGCGCACCTCCACGGCCGGCGCCGCGGCGGCGGCGGTGCTGCTCAGCAGGACACGCTGGTAACCAGTCCGGCCTACCGGCCGTTGAAAGCGTCGCGGAGCCTAGAAAAAAAACCCTGCTGACCCGGCTGAAACTTTCCCGGCGGCTGCTCCTCTCCCCGGAGCTTGGCCAGGTCGCGCAGCAGCTTCTCCTGCTCGGCGTCGAGGCGGCTCGGGGTCTCCACCGTGACGTGGATCACCAGGTCGCCGCGGCCGGTGCCGTTCAGGTGCTTCACGCCGAGGCTGTACAGCGGGATGACCTGCCCGGACTGGGTGCCGGGCCGGATGTCCACGTCGTTCGGGCCGTCCAGGGACTCCACGGACACGGTCGCGCCGAGCGCCGCCGCCACCATCGGGATCGTCAGCGTGCAGTGCAGGTCATCACCTTGCCGCTCGAAGATCGCATGCGGCCGCTGCACCACCTCAAGGAACAGGTCGCCGGGCGGGC
>DAHWEX010000194.1 GCA_027326205.1 Actinomycetota bacterium | reverse complement strand
TGAGAGCGGATGACGGGAATCGAACCCGCATGACCAGCTTGGAAGGCTGGGGCTCTACCATTGAGCTACATCCGCGCGGCGCGCCGTCGGCGCGTGTCACCAGTAGGGTACCGGGTCCGGGGCCCTGCTAGAGAATTATCCCGAACGGTCCCTGGCTTCGCTCTCGCCTGCCCCTGGGCCACGGCCGGGGCCGGCCTCGCGGCACGGCACGGCACGTCACCCCCGCGCGTGACAAATCGACGTGAACCATGTAACGGTAAGCGTTTCTGCTGTGATCATGGCCTTTCTCGTTGACGCCCGGGATTGCGCCGCCGGGGCTCCCCCGGACCGGCCGGCGAAGGTCGTGATCAGGGAACGGGCGGAGCACGCCACCTACGCGGGCGTGGTCAAGCTCGCCGGAGAAGGCGGCAAGGTCATCAGCTACCGGCGGGTCCCCGCTCGCGGGCCGCTACTGGCCTGGCCTGGTACCTCTTCCTGAGGTTCACCCGCCCCGAGGTGGTCCGCTCCGCCGCGACCTGGGGTGACGCGGCCGACCCGGCCGCGGCGGCCGAGGAAGCGGCCCACCGCGGCTGAGTCACGCGCCGTCGTCTGGAACGGTGGCGTGCTTCACCCGGTGGCCTCCCGGTGAAACGCGCCACCGTTCGGTATCTCGAGCTTGTTCCCACCGACTGGCCGCGGCCCCAATAATGAGCACCATGTCCGATGACAAGGAACGGCCGCACGGTATCGGCGGCATTATCTGGGTCCTGGAGCACACGCAGGACCTGGTCTCGGTCGTCGTCGGCGTGCTGCTCGTCGCGCTGGCCGCCGTCGTGCTCGTCCTCGGCATCGTGGACTTCTTCCACGACGTGCTGAACGGGCCGGTGGAGACCGCGGTGATCAACCTGCTGAACCGGGTGCTGCTGGTGCTGATCCTGGTGGAGATCATGCACACCGTGGTCCTCTCGCTGCGCGCGCACCACCTGGTGACCCAGCCGCTGCTCGCGGTCGGCCTGGTCGCGGTGATCAGGAAGATCCTCTTCGTGCTCAGCAGCGAGGAGGCGGTCGGCAGCGCAGAACTCGGGCTGCTGATCGCGATGATCGGCGTCTTCGTGGGGGCGCTGATCCTGGTCTCGCGCTACGAGCGCTCCGAGGAGTGACTCAGATCGCGAGCGCGGAGATCTGCCTGGCGGTCGCCAGCAGGACCGGGCCCAACTGGTCGGCCAGTTCGCTCACCGCGACGGGGGACCAGGGGATCGCGAGGTTGATGGCCGCGACGACCGTCCCGGAGCGGGACCTGACGGGGACCGCGATCGACCGCAGGCCGCTTTCCAGTTCCTCGTTGTTGACGGCGATCCCCGTCCGTCGCACCTGGCCGAGTTCCGCGAGCAGGGCCGGCCTGCTGCCCACGCTGCGCGGGCCGCGCGGCTGCAGGTCGATGCGGTCGAGCAGGCTGTCCAGGTCGGACTGCGGCAGGAAGGCGAGCAGGGCCTTGCCGGTCGCGCTGCAGTAGGACGGCAGCCGGGAGCCGACGTGCAGGCTGAACTCGAACGGGTGGTAGCGCCCGGGGCGCCCGCGGAACCGGTCGATCAGGATCACGTCGGTGTCGTCGCGGATGGCCAGGTTCGAGGTGTGCCCGGTGGCCGCGGTGAGCCGCTGCAGGTGCGGCGCCGCGATCTCGCGCAGCTCAAGCGAGCCCAGCACGGTAAAGCCCAGGTCCAGCACGCGGATGCCCAGCCGGTACTTGCGCGTCGCGTCGTCCTGGTCGAGGTAGCCGAGCCGTGCGAGGGTGGCTACGTAGCGGTGCGTGGTGCTGCGGGTCAGCCCGAGCCGCCGGGCTAGCTCGCTGATGCCCAGGGCCGGCCGGTCGGGCGTGAACGCGGCGAGGATTGCCAGCCCCCGCTCCAGCGACTGCGAGGACGCTGCGGAATCGTCATGCGGCATGTTCCAGATAGTAGAACGCCGTGTTGACATTTGGACACGGTGTCCCAGACTCGGAGCATGCTCCCCGTGGGCCGGCAATTCTTTCCGCCGTAACGGCATTCCCCGTCCGCCCCCGTGGCCGGCAACAGCCAAAAGAGGCATATCGAAATACCGGTGTCATTCCTGGCGCGACCGCGGTTGGGTGGGGTCAGGGCACTTACCCGAGAGGTTCACATAGTGACAGATCAAGGCGTTTCCCGGCGTAGTTTGTTCCGAGCGGCCGGCGTGGGCGCCGCCGTGGTGGGCGGCGGCGCGTTTCTCGAGGCGTGCAGCTCCGGCATCCAGGGCGCCTCTTCCACGTCGTCCTCAGCGCCCGCTAGCTCGGCGGCGGGCTCGGGCTCTGCTGGCGCCTCCGCGAGCGGCGAGATCACGATCGGCTGGATCCACCCGCTCACCGGCTCGCTCTCCGGCTTCGGCTACCCGGACAACTGGGTCCTGGGGCAGGTCATGGCGTCGTCCAAGTTCAAGAACGGCATCAAGATCGGCGGCACGACCTACACGGTCAACGTCAAGTCCTACGACACGCAGTCCAGCGTCACCCGGGCCGGGTCG
>DAHWEX010000176.1 GCA_027326205.1 Actinomycetota bacterium | reverse complement strand
GGGCTTCCGGTGCGCCCGCTGCCGCCTCGGGCGCCGCCGCGCCCGCCTGCGACGGCGCTGACCTGAAGGTCGCCGTCTTCGGCGGGGCCGCGGCGACGGCCTCGGTAGCGGGCGAGATCGGGTTCACGAACGCAGGCGGCGCCCCGTGCCGCCTGGCCGGCTACCCGGCGGTGACGGGCGTTACCGCCGGCGGCGGCCGGGTCAGCGCGGGGCACCTGCCGAGCACGGAATTCGGGCCGGACGTCACCGGCGTCACCGCTGTGCCGCTCGCCCCGCACGCCACCGCCGTCGCCGTCGTCACCGGGAACGACGTGCTCGGCGCCTGCGCCAGCGGCGCCGAGCCGGCCTTCAGGTACCTCGTCGTCCGGCCGCCCGGCGGCGCGGCCGGCAGCACCGTCTCCGCGCTGCTGCCGGCGCTCGGCTCGTACCTGCCCGACTGCGGCACGATCAGCGTGACGCCGGTGGCGCCGGCCGCCAGCGTGCCGCTGCAGGCAGGCGCCCGGTGACCTGACGTCCCTCCCCTGCCGCGGCGGGCGCGTCCGCTAGGATCGGCCGCTGTGAACGCGATCGACGGACGGCACGCGGCGACGGCCGCCGCCTACGACGCCGCCGCCGCCCGCTACGCCGAGTTCGCCCGGGACGAGCTCGGCGGGCTGCCGCTGGACCGGGCGGTCCTCGCCTCGTTCGCCGAGCACGTCCGCGCGGCCGGCGGCGGCCTGGTGGCCGACCTCGGCTGCGGGGAAGGGCGTATCGGCGCGCACCTCGCGGGACTCGGGCTCGACGTCGCCGGGTTCGACCTGTCGCCCGCCCTGACCCGGATCGCCCGCGAGCGCCACCCGGGCATCGCGTTCGCGGTCGCCTCCGTGCACCGCCTGCCCCTGGCGGACGGCTCGCTGGCCGGCGCCGTGGCCTGGTACTCCCTCATCCACGCGGACCCGGGCGACCTGCCGTGCTACCTCGCCGAGTTCGGCCGGGTCCTCCGGCCGGGCGGCCACCTGCTCGCCGCGTTCTTCGAGGCCGACGGGGAGCCGGTCACCCGGTACGGCCACAAGGTCGCCCCTGCGTACCGCTGGCCGCTGGGCGAGCTCGCCGCCCTGGCGGCGCAGGCCGGCTTCGCCGAGGTCGGCCGCATGTCCCGCGAGCCCCGCGACGGAGAGCGGTTCCGCCGCGGCCACCTGCTCATGCGCCGGCCGCAGGCGGCGCCGTCTCGCTGACGGCCGCCTCGGATCACCCAGCGGAAAGCAACGTTCGGGATCACGGTCAGGTGACGGTCGAGGTCGATTGCGACACCGATGAGATCACCAGCGTGGTGGCAGCGAAGCTAGACGTTGCCGCTGGGGTTGACGCGGGGGCCACGGATGGTGTGGGCGATCAGGGCGGCGATCCGGCCGCCGCGGTCGGCGGCCGGGCGGGCCGGCGACGTCCAGGGCCAGGTGCGGCTGGCGATCAGTGCGAACTGGGAGACGGCCGTGAAGGCGAGCAGCCCGCCGGTCACCAGGCAGCAGAGCAGGCCGATGCCGCTCATCCCCAGGACGTTCCTGGTGACCGCCGGCACGCCCCCGGCTAGCACCGCGCCGTGCTTCGGATCGTAGGCGACGGCCGCGGCGACGGCCAGGATCCCGGTGGCGGCACCGCACAGCGCGAGCGCCGTCACCAGCCTCAGGACCGGCAGCCAGCGCCCTGTCGCCCGCTCCGTCTCGCCCAGCGGAGTGTGGGTTGCGACCGCGATGATCGCTGCGCCGCCGCCCTCGATGATCATCGGCATCTCGGCGGCCTGCGGGCCGGTGCCGAGCCACCAGTGGCAGGCGAGAGAGGCCCACAGGAACACCCCGCAGCCGGCCAGGGAGTCCAGCGCCGCCGGAACGCGCCGGCAGAGCAGGTGCAGCCACAGGAGCCGGGCCGCCGACCGTATGCGCCCGCCAGCCGCAGCCGAAGCCCGGGGCTGCTGGACGTCGATGGCGGCCGTCACGGGATCTCCGTCAGGGTGACGTGGCCGGCCCGGATCGCCGCCACGTGGCCGCTCAGCCAGGCGTGCCGGGTCGCGGCGGGCAGCGCGGCAAGCCGTTTCACCGCCGCCTGAGCCGAGGAACCCGAGACGCCGTCCGGGACAGGTACTGGCGGTAGGCCGGGTGCACGCAGGTCTGGAAGCCGTCCGGCCCGCTCGCGCAGACCGGGGTGTACGGGATCGGCTGGCCGGACGCAGCCTCGTGCAGCGCGGGGACCTCGATTCCGTTGAGCGAGTTTCCCCCGGCGAACGCCGCGGTGGAGGCGAGCACGGCCCCGGCCGCGGCCGTGCCGACGGCCAGGACGCCGTATGCCGTCGTGCGCCGTCGTGCGCCGCCGGGCATTCCCCGCCGGGAGGGCCCGAACCAGCCCGCCCCGCCGGTGCGCGAGGACAGCCCGGGCACGCCGAGCACGAGCCCGCCCATGAACATCACCTGGACGATGGAGACATCCGGCGCGACCGGGTAGAAGACCCCGGCGTCGCTCGACGGCACGCCCGAGTCGGGCGACAGGACGGTGATGCCGGCGACGCCGGTCCCGTTGTGCCGGGGTCCTGGGACTATCCGTCCGGGTATTAGCTCTAAGCGCTGCGCCGCAGGTCAGCGTAGTGGGCGCGTACCCGGGCGGGTTCCGGGCTTCGTCATCGGCCAGCGGCCGAGCAGGTCTGGCCAGCCGTCGGGGCGGGCGGGCACGGTGTAGCCCCGCGGCGGGACCGTGGCCGGGTCTGGTTGTCCCGGTGCGGGCTCGGTGCTGTTACTCACCGGTCGACGGTGAGGTGGCGCAGGACGTTGTGCTTGTCGTCGTCGGTGGGCCGGCTGTAGACGCGGAGGGTGTCCAGGCGGCTGTGCCCGGCGATCTCGGTGACGAGGTCTTCGCCGCCGCGGATGAGCTGGGTTTTGCCGAGGCCGAGGCGGACGTGGAAGTCATCCAGCACGGCCAGGGCGTTGTTGCTGTAGCGGACGCTGCGCTTGGGGCCGGCGTCGCGCAGCAGGTAGAAGTGGACCTTGGTGTAGACGACGGCGAACGCGAGGCCGTCGGGGGTCAGGTCGTAGGCGTTGGCGTGGGGGCGGCGGGTGATCAGCCCGTTGCGGCGCAGGCGGGCCAGGTCCGTAGGAGGCCTGGGTGATGGAGTAGGGGCCGCCGGCCAGGCCCGTCATCAGGGCGCGCAGGCTCCTGTTGGTGATGCCGGTGACGGCTCCGAGGCTGGCGCACAGGGCTCCGGCCAGGGCCTGGACCCGGAAGTCGCCGAAGCGCATGGCCGGGGCTTTCCGCCCGTCGGCGGTGACCGACGGGCGCGCGATCCGCTCGAAGACTGGATTCGCGAGGACGCAGCCCTGGCCGGCGCGTTCAGCGTGCGGCAGCCGGCGTCCAGCTTGAGCTCCTCACCGGCCCGCTTACCGGTATCTACGACCCCAACGGCATGGGCGCCATGTTCTTCGCCGTGCTCGCCGTCGCCGGGCAGATTGAGCGCAACTACATCCGTGAGAAGACCCTCGAAGGCCAGGTCATCGCCGCCTCCAAAGGTAACCATGGCGGACGGCCAAAGGTCATCGACGACGACATGCTCACCTTCGCCGTCGCGCTGAAGGACAAGGGCGTGCCCGTCCCCGAGATCGCGAAGAAACTGACCATCAAGACGGGGAAGAACGCGGGCAAGTCCCCGTCGGTCGCCTCGCTCTACCGGGCCCTCGCCGAGGACGAAGACGCCGCGGCGGACGACGGCCACCCGCTCAGGCCCAAGCCCGTCCGCATCCGTCGGCCCGAGGACCCGCTTGCCTCCGAGGAGATCGGCCTCCGCGAACGCCTCCTGGCCCAGCCTCACCCGAATGTCGAGACGAGGATGGCAGAACGTAGCGGAAGTTGATCCACCTCCTGGGGCAGTTCCTGCCTAACCGCAGATCAGACCCATATCCGTTGGATCCTTCCTCAGGGCTACTGGCATCCCACCCCGGTCGACGGTATGCGGGCACCTCGACCCACACAA
>DAHWEX010000150.1 GCA_027326205.1 Actinomycetota bacterium | reverse complement strand
TTCCCCCCCTCCGCACAAGACGGTAGAAGACCACGTCGCCGGTCACCCGGAGATCAGGCAAAACCCCAGGCCAGAAGTCCCTTCAGACGAGCTGCACCCTATGCCGTTTGGGCGGCGCTTCGGGCCGCGGCCGCGCGCGATATGCGCGGGCGTCGCGGGTTCTGGGCACCGTACAGCCCACGAATGAGCAAGCTTACGGCCACGGACAGGGGCGTCGGGAGCGGTGTACCGGAACCGTCCGCCGGGCTACGCCGCCGGGCGTTCTGACAGGCTCGGCGAGTTCGCCAGCGCCCTGCGGATCTCGCGGGCAATGCCGAAGGTGTTGAGGAGGCGGTCGATGGTGACCCCGCCGGGCCTGATCCGCAGCTCCGTCTGCCCGTCCTGCGGGGTGATCGTCACCTGCGCCTTGATGAGCCGGCCGTCGCCGATTCCCACCGCGATCGTATTCGGCCGGCCTTGCCTCAAGCCTTGGAAGGCCAGCTGGCCGATGGCCATCCCCGGCAGCACGTTGTAGTCGGGCCTCAGGCCGTCGCGGAGGACAGCGACCACTTCCTCGGTGGTCAGGTCCGCACGGGAAACAGTAATGGTAGACATGGCTCTCCTACTCCCATCGCAGCGACCCCGCCGCGTGCCTGTTAAGTGGCCTGCGGGCGCTGATGGGGTGTATGGGGCTTGGCCGGGACGTCGGCTGGCGGGATGCCGGAGCTGGCGGTAATGGTGCCGAGCAACGTTAGGGCCTCGGCAGATGCAGTATCTGGGTCTGCGTGGAAAATGACCAGGAGCTGGCCCTCGGTGCCGGCGACTATGAGCTTCTCACGGTGCAGTTCGAGGTCGCCGACCTCCGGGTGGCGCAGCCGGACCGGGCCGCCGGCGCGGCGCACGACGTCTTGCGTTGCCCATAGCCGACGAAACCGGTCGCTCTTCATCGACAGCTCGCCCACTAGGGCCGCCATGCGGGAATCACTGGTCTCGGCGCCCATCGTGGCGCGGAGCTGACCGACGGCGGCGGCGGTCGACTGTTCCCAGTCCTCGTGCAGGTCTTTCTCGGCGGGGTCGAGGAACGCGGCGAGGAGCCGGTTCACGCCTAGTCGCATGTTCGGCGACAGGGCCTGCGCCATCGGGTTGGCCGCCAGCACGTTCAAGTAGCGGTCCTGGACAAACGCGGGCATCGGGAGCGCGGTGAGCAGCCGCAGCGTGCCGGGCGTGACCTTCTCCGGGCGCTGGCGCGGAGCGCGCTTCGGGCGGGGGCGGGCGAGGGTGTGGAGGTAGGCGGCCTCGTCTGGGTCGAGCCGCAGCACCCGGCTAATGGCCTCTGTCACCTGCACCGACGGCGTTCTGTCCCGGCCTTGCTCGAGCCGCAGGTAGTAGTCGGTGCTGATCCCGGCAAGCATCGCGCCCTCTTCGCGGCGCAGTCCCGGGGTGCGCCGGTGACCGGTGCCCTCAAGGCCGACATTCTCCGGGCGCAGCTGCTCGCGGCGCGCGCGAAGAAACTCACCCAGGGTGTTCGGCGTGCTCATACGCTCAACGGTAGCTCCGGCCGACGGCCACCTGCCTGTCCCTGATTCTCCTAGGAAGATTTCGGTACTGCCTGCTTATGGGCACGCGGGGAGATCGTGGAGACGAACGTTCCGCTGGCC
>DAHWEX010000144.1 GCA_027326205.1 Actinomycetota bacterium | reverse complement strand
GTGAGTAGGTGCTCAGCATCGTCGGGGCGGGTGTCTTCACCACCTTGTCCCCGATGAGCCCGTTCCCCGTCGAGAGGACGGCGAGCGTGCGGCCGTCGGGCGACACCGCATCCCCCATGATGCCCCGGTTGCTGAAGGCGGAGGCGTCGATCGAAACGCGGGTCAGCCGGGATTGCTGCGGGTCAGCCGGGTCCACCCGGAGGACGTACCAGAGGGTCGTCCGCGGGATTCCCGTCTTGTACTCGTTATCGGTGAACGCGACTCCGGACGGACCGTAGTTCGGCCCAGCCAGGGCGCGCAGCACGAACGTCGTGCCGTCCGCCGAAGCCGCCACGTAGTTGAACATGGCGTCCGACGGTGGGTTCAGGGCGGCCAGGTGCTTGCCGGTGCTCGTGTCGGCGAGGTACGCGCTCTGCATCAGCCCGCCCTTGGGGTTGTTGGGCTGGTAGGCCATGGCGACGTAGTACCGGGGCAGGCCACTGGGGAGCCCCGTGGTGGAGGTCGACGCGGGCGCCGGCGACTTCGGTCCGGCGGCCGACAGGCCCCTGACCACGGCCAGCGACGCGGCGACGGCGATGACCGCCACGGCCGCGGCGAGCGGGACCAGCCAGCCCGGCCAGCGACGGGGCGGCCGGCTCACGGCCGGCGCCTGGGCGCCCGCCGGGTCGGGCCGGAGGTCGAGGGGGCGCACCGGGCGCATAGCCGCGGTGACGGCCTCGGCGGTCTCGCGGAGGCGGTTTTCGACGGTCACTGGTCCTCCTTCAAGATCTTGGCGAGGGCCGCGAGGCCGCGGTGCGACGTGGACTTGACCGTGCCCCGGCTGACGTTCATGGCCTGGGCCACCTGGTCTTCCGGCAGGCCGAGGCAGTAGCGCAGCACGACCGCCTCCCGCTGGCGGCCGGGCAGGCGGCGCAGCGCGGCCAGGACCTCATGGTGCTCCTCGCCGAGCAGAACCCGGGCCTCGGCGGACTCCGCGTCCCGTTCCACGAGGGCGGCGGGGATCCGGCGCGAGCGCTTGCGGAGCACGTCGCGGCAGCCGTTCAGCACGCTCGAGCGCGCATAGGGCAGCGCCCGGCCCGGGTCGCCGAGGGCGCTCCAGCGGCGGTACAGGCCGAGGAAGGCGTCCTGCACCACGTCCTCGGCGGCGCCCTGGTCCCCGCCGAGCATGAGCATCGCGAGCCGGACCAGGCCGGTCGCGTGCGCCTGGTAGAGCGCGGTCACCTGGCTCTCGGCCCCGGCACCCGACGCGAGCGTCTCCCTCAATGAATCCACGTATCAGAGACGTGCCTCCCACCCCGAAGTTTGCCTCGGACCGCCGAGTTCCGCGGAAACGGCCCGCTATCCAGTGGAGATCGTTAGCGCTGTGGCCCACGACGCCAGCAGCGGCATGGCGCCGGGGGCCACAGCGCCAACCCGGTAGCGCCACCTGCCACCCTGAATCAGCCTCTCTGCATAGCTGCCGACCGCGAAATGCCCGCATCGCGGCAAATATCCCAACGCCCCGGTAGGCAAAGCGGGCGATCCGCGTCGCGCGCGATGCAAAGGTGTCTCGCCCGGCCGCCGAGGGGCGCACACCCCGTCGGACGGTGGCTGGTTGAACTTAACTTTTCGATGTTAGAAAAATAAGTGCTATGTCCGATTGGTGTTAGCTTCTTGGCATGGACACACTCGAGGCGTTCGTCGCGGCCCTGCCTAAGGTGGAACTTCACGTTCACTTGGTTGGTTCGGCGTCGGTGGAGACCGTGCTCGGGCTCGCGCGGCGGCATCCGGAGGCCGGGGTGCCGACGACGGCGGACGGGCTGGGCGAGTTCTACCGCTTCAGCGACTTCGCGCACTTCCTCACCGTGTACCGGGTGGTGAGCGGGCTGCTCCGCGAGCCGGAGGACATCGCGGACCTGGTGCGCGGGATCGGCCGGGACCTGGCCGCGCAGAACGTGCGTTACGTCGAGTTGCAGGTCTCGCCCTACCCCTTCCAGGGGATGGGAATGCCGGACGCCGCAGTCAGCGAGGCGCTGAGCACCGGGGCCAGGGACGCGCTGGCGCGGTACGGCGTGCGGATCGGGTACATCGTCGACTTCCCCGGGCACGACGCGGAGCGGGACGCCTGGCCCGCGCTGCGGTTCGCGCTGGACAACCCGCCGGACGGGCTCGTCGGGTTCGGCATCGGCGGCGACGAGGCCCGGCGGGCGCCGTACACCGACCTGATCAGGGACGTCTTCGAAGCGGCGCACTCCGCCGGGCTGCGGTGCGTGCCGCACGCCGGGGAGACGACCGGGGCGCAGACCGTGTGGGAGGCGGTCCGGTTCCTGCGGGCGGAGCGGATCGGGCACGGGATCCGGTCGCTCGACGACCCGGCGCTGGTTTCGTACCTGGCGGACCGGCAGCTGCCGGTGGACGTGTCGCCGACGTCCAACGTGTGCACCCGCTGCGTGCCGTCGATCGCGGAGCACCCGTTGCGGCGGATGATCGAGGCCGGCCTGTTCGTGACGCTGAACAGCGACGACCCGCCGATGTTCGGTACCTCGCTGGCCAGCGAGTACCTGGTGGCCGGGCGCGACCTCGGCTTCTCCCCCGCCGAACTGGCGGGGCTGGCGGCGAACGGGGTGCGCGCGTCCTTCCTCGACGCCCCGGCGAAGGAAGCGCTGCTCGCGGAGATCGCCGCCGTGCCGCGGCCGGCCTAGGAGTCCGCTGAACGGAGTCAAGCACGAGCGTGCGGTCGTCCGCCGCCCCGGTAACGGCCCGGCGCCCGGGAAGGTTGCCGCGTGCGGCTGCTGAATGTCAGGCCGGCAGGACCAGGGCCGTGGCGGCGATGACCGCGACGGCTGCGATCACCCGGAGCACGGCCGGGCCCGCGCCGCCGGACGCGGCCGGGATCGTCGCGACGCCGGCCGCCAGGGCGAGCAGGCACGCGCCCGCGACCAGGAGCCGTCCGTGCCGGCGGAGCAGCGCGGACGGCGCCGCGCCGGACTCGGCGATGTGCGTCGCCAGCAGGTAGCCGAGCAGGCCGGCGCCGAGGGCCGCGGTGTGCCAGGGGCGGCCCGTGTGTCCTGAGGTGCCAGCATGCTGGACCTCCAGGAACAGCAGGGCGACCACCGCGGTCTCCTCCCACGCCAGCGCGCGCAGCGCGGCCAGGAACGCCAGCCACGCCCGCACGTAGCCGGGCAGGAAGAACTGGTCCTCGGGCTGCGGGAGGTCGGCGAAGGCGAGCCGCAGCGCCCCGGCCCCCACCGCGACGATCGCCACGGCCAGGGCCGTCTTGGCCCAGCCGGCGGCCAGCAGCGGGGTCGCGGCCCAGGTCACGCAGGCCGCGCCGAGCAGCATCGCGGCCAGGCGGCTGCCCGCCGCCGCGGCGATGCCCGCGCGCGGGGCAACGGGCTTGGCCGCCGGCGCCTGCGCCTCGGGGGCCCGCGCCTCGGGGGTCTCGCTCATCGGCGGGTCACCCTCTCGGGGGTACGGGGGACGTCCCCCGGGAGATACCGGTTTGCCTGAGGCGCGACGCGGTGGCGCCTGTTGCCATCGCGCCTCAAGCGAACCTGCGGCGGGTGTAGGGGGCGAGGGGGAGGTCGAGCGGGGTCCCCCCGTCCCAGGGCACGACCGGGACGCCGAGTTCCCGCAGCGAGAAGCGGATGGCCTGCTGTTCCATGCGCCAGATCCTGCGGGCGGCGATGTCGGCGAAGCGGCGGCGGACCGGCGGCTCGGCGTTGAGCACGTCCACCACGATCAGGGCGAAGCCCCGCTCGCGCATGTCGCGCAGCGCCTCGACGAAGCGGCCGTCGAGCAGCGGGGAGAACGCGACGACCAGGGCCCCCGGAGGCAGTGCGGCGCGCGGCAGGCGGCTGAACACCGCGCCGCGCGCGTAGCCGGTGTCGGCGGCGAGCAGCACGTCGATGATCTTGTAGACCTGGCGGCGGCCCAGCGACGGGGCCAGCCAGTAGGCGCCGCCCCACTGGTAGGTGATCACGCCCACCCGGTCCCGGCCGTCCAGGTAGGCGCGGGCCGCGCCCGCCGCGCCGCGCAGGCCCAGGTCGAGCGCGGACGTCCCCGGCTCGCCGACGTCCGTGGTCGCGTCCACCAGCAGCACCACGTCCTGCGAGCGCTCCGCGGCGAACGTGTTCACCTGCAGGCGGCCGCGCCGGGTGGAGGCCGGCCAGTTGATCGCGCGCTGCCGGTCGCCGGGGACGAACTCGCGGATGCCGTTGAACTCCGTGCCGTCGCCGGGCACCCGGGCCCGGTGCTCGCCCAGCCGGTTGGGCAGCTTCGACAGCACCACCTCGGTGCGCTGCACCGCCGGGGACGGGTAGCAGTCGACGGAGGGGAGGCCGACGGTGACCCGGCCCTCGGTCAGGTGCCAGCGGTCGTAGAGGGTCAGCGTGACGCTGCCGACCGCGCGCTTGCCCCAGCGCGGGACCGTGAAGGCGAACCGGGCCGCGGCGCCGTTCACCGCGACGGCGCTGCCCGGCTCGATGCCCTTGCCAGGCGCGAACACCCAGCGCAGGTCGTCGACGTCGTCGGCGGCCGACACGTCCACCGCCACCGGTTCGCCCTCGTACATCCGCGTCGAGGTCAGGCCGGCCCGGACGGCCAGCGTGGCCGGCCTGCTCCCGGTCAGCCGGGCCATGGCGAGGATCAGCAGCGGCGGGCCCGCCACGCCGGCCAGGGCCGGGTTCCGGGTGAGCAGCGCCGCCAGCAGGGCGGCCGCCGCCAGTGTGAGCAGGCGGCGGGCGTGCCGCGACGGGCGCCAGTCCACCGGCACCTCGCCGGCCGGCGCCGGCGACGACGCGCCGGGGGACGCACCGCCCGGGGACGACGCACCGGGGCTGGCCGCCGGGCGGAGCACGGAACCGTTCGGGCTGGTCATGATCGTCTTCGGCCCTGGTCTCTGCCTCAGCCCACGGGCGGGCGCGCGCCCGCGCGGGCCGCGGCCGGGGCGGCGCGGGGATCGGTGCGCGGCGTCGGGACGCCCGCGAGCAGGCGGGACACGATGTCGTCGGCGGAGACCTGGCGGACCCACAGTTCCGGGCGCAGGGTGATGCGGTGGGCGAGCGCCGGCACCGCGACCTGCTTGATGTCGTCGGGGCCCACGTAGTCGCGCTCGTGCAGCAGGGCCTGGCCGCGGGCCAGCTGGACCAGGGCGAGGCCGCCGCGCGGCGAGGCGCCGACCTGGATCTGCGGGTCCTGCCTGGTGGCGGTCACGATCGCGGTCACGTAGTCGAGCAGGTCGTCGCTGATCTCGATGCCCTCCAGGGAGTCGCGCATGGCCAGCAGGCCCGCCGCGTCGGTGACCGGGGCGAGCGCGACGTTCTCGGTGGCGCGGACGACCCTGCGGCGCAGCATGTCGGTCTCGTCCGCGGCGCTCAGGTAGCCGAGGCGCAGCCGCAGCAGGAAGCGGTCGAGCTGGGCCTCCGGCAGCTCGTAGGTGCCCTCGTACTCGATGGGGTTGTCGGTCGCGAGCACGATGAACGGCTGCGGCAGCCTGCGTGACTCGCCGTCCACGCTGACCTGGCTCTCGCCCATGGCCTCGAGGAGGGCGGCCTGGGTCTTGGGCGGCGTCCGGTTGATCTCGTCCGCCAGCAGGAGCTGGGTGAAGACCGGGCCCGGGCGGAAGACCATCTCGGCGTTGCGCTGGTCGTAGAGCGGCGCGCCGACCACGTCGCTCGGCAGCAGGTCGGGGGTGAACTGGATGCGCGCGAAGTCGAGGCCGAGCACCTGGGCGAACGACCGGGCGATCAGCGTCTTGCCGAGGCCGGGCAGGTCCTCGAGCAGCACGTGGCCGCCGGCCAGGATGCCGACGAGGACCAGCTCAAGGGTGCGCCTTCGGCCGACGACCGCCTTACCGAGCTCATCGAGGACGGCCCTGGCCTTGCGCGCGGTCTCTTCCGGGGTCACAGCTGCTCCAATCGGGTGATCAGCCGGCTGAGGGTCCGGCCGGAAATGCCGTACTTCTGGCCCGCGCGCGCATCGGCGTCGAGCACCTGCCCCGGGTCGATCCACGGCCACAGGCGCTCGTCGCCGCGCGTCCGGCAGAACGCCCGCCTCGCCCGCTCCGGCTCGGTGTAGAGGTTGACGGCATGGTTTTCCGCCAGCCGGGCGGCGAGGATGTGCTCAAGGACCGGCCGCAGGTCCGACTCGTACATCGGGCGGCTGGTGAGGCTGGTGGCGACCACGAACCGGCGCTGCGCGTAGCCGGAGATCGTGCGGGCCCGCTGCTTGTCCTGCTGCAGCCGCGGGGCCTGGGCCGCCGACCTGGGGATGACCGAGCGCAGCAGGATCAGCGCGATGGCGGCCGCCGCGCCGGCCACGACGACCACGCCCGGCCAGCCGGCCACGGCCGCGGCCGCCAGGGCCGCGGCGGTGACCGCGATGGCGGCGATGACCAGTTCGGGGACGGCGGGACGCCAGTTCATGCCCGGCCACCGTCCGGCCCCGGCGGCGCGCTGGCCGGCTCCGGCCTGGCCTTCAGCTCCCCGGCCAGCTCGTCGAGGGCCGCGCTCGCGGCCTCCCGCTGGCCGCCGCCGAGCGGGTGGGTGGAGAAGCGGGCCTCGTAGAACAGGCTGGTCAGCCGGCCGGCCGCCCCGCCGCGGACGGCCCCGGACGCGACCGCCCTGGCGAGGAGCTCGTCCGGGGTGTCGGCCGCGCCGCGCGCGGTTCCCCGGTCGGCCAGGCGGCGTTCCATCGCCACGTAGCAGGCGATGATCGCGGCACGGGCGTCGTCGACGGCGGCCAGCGCGGCCCGGCCCTCCCGCACGGCCTCCCGCAGGTCCTCGGTGGGCACGTCCTCGACGTATCGCGGCGCGGCCGGGCGGCGCAGCCGCATCGACCACCAGACGCTGACCACGACCGCCACCGCGATCGCGGCGGTGAGCAGCCCGTAGAGGACCGGGCCGAGCGACAGGCTGAAGCCGCCGCCGCCGCCGTGCAGCGACGGCAGCCGCGGGCTGCCGTGCGGCGTCGCCCGCAGCGCGGGCGGCCGCCCCGCGCTGGCGAAGAAGTGCAGGTGCAGGTCGGAGAGGAGCACCGCGGCGACGCCCGCCATGCACAGGGTGAGCGCGTACCTGAGCGTGAACCGCAGCGCCTGCGGCGGCTCGGTGCCCGGGTCGGATCCGGCCGGGGCGTAGGGCCGGGAGTGCGCCGCGCGCCGCGCGGCCCGCTCCCTGGCGTGCACCGCGAGCAGCAGCGCGGCGAAGGTGACCTCGAGGGCGATCCCGATCGCGATGCCGTCGGCCCGCAGCGGTCCGTTCCAGCGGGGCGCGGGCACCGCGCCGCGCAGGCCGGCGAGCACGAGCACGATCAGCAGCACGGGCGGGAGCAGGCGCGCGATCTGCTGCCGGGCGGTCATCGTGGGCGGTTCCTCGCGGGTCTGCTGCTCTTATGCTGCGAAGAGAACCTTACCGCCTGCCGTCCGGTTTGCCCCCCTACGGGATGAGGACGATCTTGCCGCGCAGGTGGCCCTTGGCGAGCTGGGCGTAGGCGACGCGGACCTCCTCCAGCGGGAACGTCTGCGCCAGCGGTATCTCCAGCTCCTTGGCCGCGGCCAGCCCGGCGAGCTCGGCCAGCGTCGCGGCGCTCGCGCCGGCCGCGTTGCCCTCGACCTTGACCCCGTACTTCGCCGCGGCGTCGAACCGGACGATGGTGTCGACGCGCTCGGGGCTGACCTTGAGGTCGCCCAGTGCCAGCTCCACGTAGTCGCCGCCGTAGGTGTCGAGGAACGCGTCGATCCGCGCTCCCTGGGCGGCCGCGCGGATGCGCTCGGCGGCGCCCTCGCCGTAGGCCGCCGGCAGCACGCCGTGGCGCCGGAGCCAGTCGTGGTTGGACGGGCCGGCCAGGCCGATCACCGTCGCGCCGTTCCGCCTGGCCAGCTGGACCGCGATCGCGCCGACGCCGCCGGCCGCGCCGGTCACGACGACGGTGTCGCCGGGCCTGACACCGACCGCGCGGACCATCGCCCAGGCCGTGAAGCCGGCCACCGGGATCGCCCCGGCGATCTCCCAGGGCAGGCCCGACGGCTTGCGGGCCAGGTTCGCCGCCTCCGCGACCACGTACTCGGCGTGACTGGACCGCGTGTCCACCCAGCCGATCACCCGGTCGCCCGGCTCGGCCGTCGTGACACCGGGCCCGAGCTTCTCGACCACCCCGGCGAAGTCGCTGCCCTGGCCGGAGGGGAACGTCGCGGGCCAGCGCTCGCGGAGCGCGCCCTCGCGGATCTTCGCCTCGCCCGGGTTGATGCCGGCCGCCCTGACCTGGACCAGCACCTGGCCCGGTCCGGGCTCGGGCACCGGGACCTCGCGGACCTCCAGCACGTCCAGCGCGCCGTAATCGTCGAACCGTACCGCCTTCATCGTCGCCTCCGGTCGTCGCCTCGGCTGTTGTTAACCCCAGGCCTTCCCTGGATATGCCCCCCGCAAGATACGCCCCCGCGCCATACGTATATGTACCCGGCTGGTCCGGGCACGAGCACGATCGGCTTTGCGGCACTATAGGGACTTGTGATCGCGCTGCTGTTCCGGGTCTTCGGCGTGCCGCACCGGCGGCGCGTGCTGGTACTGCTCTCCTCGGCCGTCGCCGTCGTGCTGATCGGGGCCGCCCTGTTCGCGGCGGCGGAGGGCCTGCCCTTCACGACCGGCCTCTACTGGGCGATCACTTCGGCAACCACCGTCGGTTACGGTGATGTGACGCCCCATAACCCCATCGGGAGGCTCATCGCCTCCCTGGTCATGCTCACTGCCATCCCGATGCTCGCGGCGGCGTTCGCGCTCGTGTCTGGGGCGGCCGCGGCCGCCGGAGTCCGGAGGATCCTCGCCATGCACACCACGTTCCCCGCAGGGACGTACCGCCTCATCGTCGGCCTGACCGCCGCGACGCCCGCGGTCCTCGACGAACTGGCGACCGCGGGCGTCCCCGTCGTCCTGGTCGCGGACGTCGATCCCGAGACCGTCCGGCCCGGCGTGCACGTGGTGCGCGGGAACCCGACGGACGAGGCGGCCATCGCGCGGGCCAGGCCCGCGGGCGCCGAGCAGGCCCTGATCATCGGCGCCAGCGACGGCGACGTGCTGGTCAGCGCCGTCCTGCTGCGCAAGCAGGCGCCGTCGCTCACGATCACGGCCCTCGTCGAGTCGGCGTCCGTACGCGAGGCGCTGCGCGACCTGGGCGTCCAGCAGTCGGTGTCCACCAGCCAGCTCGTCGCCCGCACGCTCGCCGCCTCGCTCGAGACCCCGCACGCCGGCGAGATGATCTCCCAGCTGGTCGGGAACCGGGATGCCCTGGCCGAGGTCGAGGCGGGCGCCGCCGCCGTGGGCAAGCCGCTGAGCGCGGTCCGGAGCGAGCGGCTCGGGCTCGTGCTCGGCCTGGTCAGGAACGGCGAGTTCACCCTCGGCCTCGGCGACGACCCGGTCATCGCGGCCGGCGACCGGCTGCTCGTCGCGGAGGCGACACGGGGGGCGTAGCGCTCTCCGGGCCCGCCAGGACCGCGGTCCTGGCGGGCGAAGTCGCTCCGGCGTTCTTCGGCGGCAACGACGCCGACAACGAGGACGACAACTACGCGGCCGCGTCAGGAGGGCTGGGCCACCGGGGCGGCGGCCGGCACCGCGGCCTGCGCGGGGATCCGCACCGCTGACCAGCAGCGGACGATGTCGCGCATCGACAGCAGGCCGACGACGTCCTGTCCCTCCACGACCACCAGGTGGCGGAAGCCGCCGCGCACCATGGTCGCCGCGGCCTCCTCCATGCTCCAGGTGCGGGCCGCGAACACGACATCCTGGGTGCAGTGCTCGCCGACGTGCTCGGCATCCGGGCTCTCGCCGCAGGCGACGGACATCAGGATGTCCCGCTCGGTCAGGATGCCGGCCCCGGCGTAGTCCGGATCCAGCACCACGGCGGCGCCGACCTGGCGGTCGGCCATCATCCGTGCCGCCTCGCGCAGCGTGTGCGCCGGGCCGACGGTGAGCACCAGCGCGGACATTCCGTCTTCGACTTTCACGACACTCCACCCCCAGGCAGGTTTCGGGAACTGGCGGGAGCCTGTAACCCGCTGACATACCCGTTCTCATGCCGGGAAACACTCGGAACGCGGTCCCCGCGCTCCCCGGCAGCTCCCTGGCAGCTCCCCGGGCAGCCGGGGAGCTGCCGGCGTTCGGCGACCGCCCGGCGGCCGCGGCGGCGCCGGCGGTACGGCTCCCGCGGAGCGGCTGGACGCCCCGGTCGCTAGTCAGCGCGGTCATTGCGGCGGACAGTGGCTATAAGAGCGCATCGCCGGGAAGGCTGAGGCTATCGGCAGGCGAGTTTCGGAGGCTGGGATGCCGGAGATCGTTCGGGCGGCCCTGGTCCAGCAGGCGTGGACCGGGGACAAGGATTCCATGATCGCGGCGGCGGTCGCGCACATAGAGAGCGCGGCGTCCGCCGGGGCGCAGGTCGTGTGCTTGCAGGAGCTGTTCTACGGACCGTACTTCTGCCAGGTGCAGGACGCGGACTACTACTCGTACACCGAGGCGGTCCCCGACGGGCCGACGACCCGGCTCATGCGGGAGGTCGCCCGGCGGCACCGCATCGTGATCGTGGCGCCGGTGTACGAGGAGGAGCAGCCTGGGCTGTACTACAACACGGCGGCGGTGATCGACGCGGACGGCAGCTATCTCGGTAAGTACCGCAAGCACCATCTTCCGCAGGTGAAGGGGTTCTGGGAGAAGTTCTACTTCCGGCCGGGCAACCTGGGCTGGCCGGTGTTCGACACCGCCGTCGGCCGGATCGGCGTGTACATCTGCTACGACCGGCACTTCCCGGAGGGCTGGCGGGCTCTCGGCCTGGCCGGGGCGAAGATCGTCTTCAACCCGTCGGCCACGTCGCGCGGGCTTTCCTCGTACCTGTGGAAGCTGGAGCAGCCGGCCGCCGCGGTCGCCAACGAGTACTTCATCGGGGCGATCAACCGGGTCGGGGTCGAGCCGCTTGGCGACAACGACTTCTACGGCCAGTCCTACTTCGTCGACCCGCGCGGCCAACTGATCGGCGAGGCGGCCAGCGACACCAGCGACGAGGTGGTCGTCCGCGACCTCGACATGGGCCAGCTGACCGAGGTCAGGGACCTGTGGCAGTTCTACCGGGACCGCCGCCCGGACGCCTACGGAAGCCTGGTGCAGCCGTGAGCCTGCTGATCAGCGGCGGCACGGTGGTGACCGCCGCGGGGACGCTGGCGGCCGACGTGCTGGTGGTGGGCGAGAAGATCGCCGCCGTGCTCGCGCGCGACCCGGCGACGGACGCGGCGACCTACGCGGCCGTCACGGCTGCTACCGACACAGGGGCGAGCGGCGCGGCTCCCGCGGGCGCGGACACGGTCATCGACGCCACCGGCCGGTACGTGATCCCCGGCGGGATCGACGCGCACACGCACATGGAGATGCCGTTCGGCGGGACGTTCTCCGCGGACACGTTCGAGACCGGGACCAAGGCGGCGGCGCACGGCGGCACCACGACCATCATCGACTTCGCGGTCCAGGCCAAGGGCACCAGCCTGCTGGCCGCCCTCGAGGCGTGGCACGAGAAGGCCGGCGGGAACTGCGCGGTCGACTACGGCTTCCACATGATCGTGTCCGACGTGAACGACGGCACGCTCAAGGAGATGGAAGCCTGCATCGCCGCCGGGGTGACCAGCTTCAAGATGTTCATGGCCTACCCGGGCGTGTTCTACGCGACCGACGGGGAGATCCTGCTCGCGATGCAGCAGGCGCGGCGCACCGGCGCCACGGTCATGATGCACGCGGAGAACGGCATCGCGATCGACCAGCTCGTCGCGCAGGCCGTCGCGGCGGGCCGGACCGACCCGGTCCAGCACGGCCTGACCAGGCCCCCCGAGCTTGAGGGCGAGGCCACCAGCCGGGCGATCACCCTGGCGAAGGTGGCCGGCTGCCCGCTGTACATCGTGCACCTGTCCGCCGCCCAGGCGCTCGCGGCGGTCGCCGAGGCCCGGGACAGCGGCCAGAACGTCTTCGCGGAAACCTGCCCGCAGTACCTCTACCTGACGCTCGACGACCTCGCCCGGCCGGGCTTCGAGGGGGCGAAGTTCGTCGCGTCCCCGCCGCTGCGGACCGCGGACCACGGCAGGGCCCTGTGGCGCGGCCTGCGCACGAACGACCTCGCGGTCGTGTCGACCGACCACTGCCCGTTCTGCTTCAGGGAGCAGAAGGAACTCGGCCGGGGCGACTTCTCCAAGATCCCCAACGGCATCCCCGGCGTGGAGCACCGGATGGACCTGCTGCACCAGGGGGTGGTCAACGGCGAGCTCACGCTGCAGCGCTGGGTGGAGACCTGCTCGACCACGCCGGCCAGGATGTTCGGCCTGTACCCGCGCAAGGGCGTCATCGCGCCGGGCGCCGACGCGGACATCGTGGTCTACGACCCGGCGGCCACGCAGGTAATCTCGGCCGCCACGCATCACATGAACGTCGACTACTCGGCCTACGAGGGCATGCGGATCGCCGGCCAGGTCGCCGTGACCGTCTCCCGCGGCCGGGTGGTGGTGAGCGACGGCGAGTTCAAGGGCACGGCGGGACACGGCGTCTTCCTGTCCCGCGGCCTGAATCAGTACCTGGTCTGAACGGATCGTTGGTTCCAGTGGCCCCGCCGGCCCGGCCACGGCCGGCGGCGGGGCGGGGAGGGCTCATGGAGTTCGGGGTTGTGCTGCAGCCGAATCCGCCGTCCACCGGGGTGGTGGCGCTGATGAAGCGGGCCGAGGCGGCCGGGTTCGGGTACGGGTGGACGTTCGACTCGCACGTGCTGTGGCAGGAGACGTTCGTCATCTACCCCCGGATCCTCGCGGAGACGTCCGCGATGATCGTCGGGCCGATGGTGACCAACCCGGGCACCCGGGACTGGTCGGTGATCGCGTCGATGTTCGCGACGCTGAGCGACACCTACGGCAACCGGATGGTCTGCGGCATCGGCCGGGGCGACTCGGCCCGCCGCTACATCGGCCAGCCGCCCGTCTCGCTGGCGACCCTGTCGGCCGCGATGACGGTCATCAAGGGCCTGGCCGAGGGCCGCGAGGTCATCCACCACGGCCAGCCGCTGCGCATCCCGTGGATTTCGCCCGGCGCGTCGCTGCCGGTCTGGATGGCCGGCTACGGCCCGAAGGCGCTGCGGCTGGCCGGCGAGCAGGCCGACGGGTTCATCCTGCAGACCGCCGACCCGGACATCGCCCGCTGGACGTTCGGCGCGGTGCGGCAGGCGGCGCTCGACGCGGGCCGGGATCCCGCGTCGATCACGCTGTGCGTGGCCGCGCCGGCGTACGTGGGCACCGACCTGGCGCATCAGCGGGACCAGTTGCGCTGGTTCGGCGGGATGGTCGGCAACCACGTCGCGGACCTGGTCGCCCGCTACGGCACGGGCGGCGCCGGCGAGAACGCGGTGCCCCGGGCGCTGACCGACTACATCGCGGGGCGCGAGGCCTACGACTACCGCCACCACGGCCGGGCCGGCAACCCGTCGGCGGACTTCGTCCCGGACGAGATCGTGGACCGCTTCTGCCTGCTCGGCCCGGCTCCGGCGCACATCGAGCGGCTGCGGGAACTGGCGGACATCGGCGCGGACCAGTTCGCCGTGTACCTCATGCACGACGCCGACGAAGCCACCCTGGACGCCTACGGCGACGAGGTCATCCCGGCCCTCACCCGGTTACCGGGGGTCAGGACTTGACGAAGGGGATGCCTTCGGCGCGGGGGCCGCGGACCTTGCCGACCAGGCCGGCTACCACGATGATCGTCACCACGTAGGGGGTCAGCAGCAGCAGGTTGGACTGGATCGGCACGTTGATGCTGGACAGGATCGACTGGAGCTGGGTGGTGAAGCCGAAGAGCAGGGCCGCGCCGATGGCGCCGAACGGCGTGTAGCGGCCGAAGATCATCGCGGCGAGCGCGATGTAGCCCTCGCCCGAGGACATGTCGGGGCCGAACGAGCCGACCGAGCCGACCGTGAAGTACGCCCCGCCGATCCCCGCGATGAGCCCGGCGAGGATGACGTTCCGGTACCGGGTCGCGAGCACCCGGATGCCCACGGTGTCGGCCGCCACCGGGTGCTCGCCGACGGCCCTGGTGCGCAGGCCCCACCGGGTCCTGGCCAGCCCGAAGTGGATGACGAGCAGCAGCGCGTAGGTGAGGTAAAGGAAGACCGACGCGTCGAAGAAGACGGGCCCGATGATCGGGATGTCGCCGAGCAGTGGGATCTTCACCGGGTTGAACGTCGCCGGGTTGTTCAGCGTGTCGCCGTACGGCACCATGATCGCGTTGTACAGGTACCCGGTGAGGCCGAGCACCAGGGTGTTGAGCACCACGCCGAGCACGACCTGGTCCACCCGGTAGGCGATCGCGAACGCGGCGAGCACCGCCGCCACCAGCGACCCGGCGAGCGCGCCGCAGATCAGCCCGAGCCACAGCGACCCGGTGACCGTGGTCGCGATCGCCGCGCAGAACGCGCCGAGCAGCAACTGGCCCTCGATGGCGATGTTGATCACGCCCGAGGTCGAGCAGATCACCGCGGTGAGCGCGCCGAGCATGATCGGGATCGACTCGCTGAGCGTGCCGGACAGCAGGTTCACCACGTTGAACGGGATCGGCTGGCCACCGCTGGCCCAGGCCAGCAGGGCGATGACGAACAGGAAGAGCACCGCGCCGATGAGCACCCGGCGGGCCACCCGCCCGGCCGCGACGACGCCGAGCACGTCGAGCAGTCGCACGGCCGCCAGCGCCGCCGTGACCGCCCCGCAGCAGTAGGCGGTGGCCGCGGCGGCCAGGCTCAGGTTCGGCACCGAGACCTTGGCGAACTCCGGGGTGAAGGAGAACGTCACGTCCCCCTTGGCGTGCAGCCCGAACACGAGGATGTCGACGAGCCCGAACACCAGGTAGGCGGCCGGCGCCCCGAACCGGCCGGCCCACGGCGCCGCGCCGCCGCCCCTGGCCGGCCCTGGCGGCAGCAACACGGGCAGCCGGCCGGCCGTCGCAGCGCTCACGCGTTCCATCCCTTCGACATGCTCGTGCCGGCACCGCGTCCCCGGGCCGCGCTCAGCCGGAACGTGGCCCGGACCAGCGGCGGCGCGGCGACGAACAGCACGATCAGCGCCTGGATAACCTGCACGATCTGCACCGGCGTGCCGGTAGCGGTCTGCATGCCAGGCGACCCGGCGTGCAGCGCGCCGAACAGCAGGCCCGCGGCCACCACGCCGCCCGGCCGGCCCAGGCCGAGCAGCGCCACCGTGATCGCGTCGATCCCGTAGGTGCCGTAGCTCTGCGGGTTGAGCGTGAAGTCGGTGCCGAGGATGACCGAGGAGGCCGCGAGCCCGGCCAGCCCGCCGCCGATCAGCATGACCAGCGCCCAGTTGCGCTCCACGTTCATCCCGGCGACGCGCGACGCGCTCGCGTTGGCGCCGACGCTGCGGAACTCGAAGCCGGTCGTGGTCCGGTTGAGCAGCCACCACACCGCGAACGCGCAGGCCAGCGCGATCAGGAAGCCCGCGTTGACGCGCAGGTGCGTGCCGGCCAGCAGCGGCAGGTGGGCGTCCGACGCGATCGGCAACGTGATCGAGTTCGACGTTCCCGGCTGCTGCATCAACGACTGCGAGGAGAGCACGTAGGCCAGGAAGTACTGCATCACGTAGTTGAGCATGATCGTGACGATCACCTCGTGCGCCCCGGTGCGGGCCTTGATCTCGCCGGCCAGCCAGCCCAGCGCCGCGCCGCCCGCGAACCCGCCGGCCACGCAGACGGCCACGTGCACGAAGAACGGCAGGCTGACCGCGTAGCCGAGCCAGGCGCTCATGATCGCGCCGCCGATGAACTGGCTCTGCCCGCCGATGTTGAACAGGCCGGCCTGGTACGGCAGCGCCACCGCGAGGCCCGCCAGGATGAGCGGCGTGGCCTGGACCGCGGTCTCGGACAGCGGGTTGAACACGGCCGACAGGTAGCCGTCGTGGATCGCCGTCGGCAGCGAGGCCTGCTGGAACAGCGCCGCGACCGTGTGCGGGTTGAACACCGATCCCTCGAACAGCGCCACGTACGTGCCGGCCGCGACCGACCAGGCCTTCGCGATCGCGTTCCCCGGCGCGGAGAAGAAGCCGCTCCACGCGTGCAGCACGGCGTTGCTGGTGAACGCGGTCAGCAGCCCGCCGAGCACGGCGGCGCTGAGCAGCGCGAGCACCGTGACCGTGACGGTGTTCTCCTGGACGGCCTGGCGCAGGAGATCCTGGAACCGGGCGGCCTTCCCGTCCCCGCCGCCATCCGCCCCCGGCGGGGGCGCCGCCGACGGCCCCGTCTCCGGGGCGGGGGGCGCGGGTGATGGGGGCGTCACGCTTGTTCCTCCGGGTCCTGCTGTTCCTCCGGGTCCCGCGGTGCGGCGGCCGGCTCCTGCTGCGCGGCGGGCACGGCGGCGTCGTCCGCGCGGGTGGCGCTCGCGGCGTCGGCGGCCGCGCCCGGGATGCCCGAGCTGTCGGCGCCGCCCGCCATCAGGCGGCCGAGCTCGGCGGCGGGCACGCCGGGGTCGCGGAAGCCGGTGACCTTGCCCTCGTACATGACCGCGATCCGGTCCGCGAGCGCGTAGATCTCGTCGAGTTCGGAGGAGACGATGAGCACCGCCACGCCGTGGTCGCGCTGCTCGACGATGCGGCGGTGCACGAACTCGATCGAGCCCACGTCAAGCCCGCGGGTCGGCTGGCTTGCGACTAGCACCTTGTGGTCCTGGCCGAGTTCGCGTGCCAGGATCACCTTCTGCTGGTTGCCGCCGGACAGCGTGCCCACCGGCGTCTCGGCCGAAGTCGTCCGCACGTCGAACTCGCGGACGAGCTCGGCCGCCCGGCTGGCGATCGCGCCCAGGTTGAGGTTGATCCCGGACGCGAACGGGGGCTGGTTGTACTGGTCGAGCACCATGTTGTTAGCCACAGAGA
>DAHWEX010000140.1 GCA_027326205.1 Actinomycetota bacterium | reverse complement strand
CCCCGCCGTCCAAGATCACTCGGTGAAGATCTTTGGCGTTTCGGCCCCTATGAGGGCCGAAACGACAAAGATCTTTTCGAGATGCCGGGGCCGGGGTGGGACTGGTTAGGTCGCGGTCAGGGTCCAGAGGTGGTCGGCGGTGCCGTTGTCGGTCCATTGCAGGGCGCCGGCGCCGGATGCGGTGCTGGCGCCGGCGATGCCGAGCAGCAGTCCGCTGTTGACGTTCTCGATCTTGTACTCGCCGCTGCCCGCGGGCACCAGCTGCCACAGGTGGTCCGACGTGCCGTTGTCGGTCCAGATCAGGGCGCCGGCGCCGGCGTTGACGCTCTCGTCGGATATGCCGAGCAGCAGTCCGCTGCCGACGTTCTTGATCTCGTAGTAGTTAGACCCTTCCGGCACCAGGGTCCATTCCTGGGTGGTGCTGCTGTCCGCGGTGGCCTGGACGGCGAGGGTGCCGGCCCCGGTGCCGCCGCCGGCGGTGTCGAGGCGCAGGCCGCTGTTGACGTTCCTGAGGTAGTAGCCGCCGGAGAACGTCGAGCCGCTGCCCGGGGTGACGACCAGGTGGTAGCCGTTGGCGGCGTTCATCGAGCCGACCGGCACGGTGATGGAGCCGCCGCTGACGGTGTAGTTGGCGGAGGAGATGACGTCGGGGCCGACGACCGCAGTGGTGCGGCCGGCCGAGACCGTCTGCTCGAGCACCGCGTGGGCGGTGGAGCCGAAGGCGGAGCCGAGCCCGCTGACGGTCACCGCGGTCGACCCGCTGCCGCCGCCGAAGATCACGCTGACCTGGTTGCCGGCGGAGTTGACGCAGGCGGCCCCGTCGAGGCCGGTCCCGGCGGATCCGGGCGGGACGACGGTGACCATGTTGCCGCTCATCTCGCCGTACCAGCGGTACAGCCAGTAGGCGGCGTTCGGGCTGGCGCCGGTGTCGGTGAGCGTGTCGCCGAGGGTGCCATAGTGGTTCCAGAAGGCGAGTTCGGCGTTGTTCACCCCGGCGCGCTCGAACTGGGCGATGTAACCGACCAGGGCACCGGGGACGCCGACCTGGCTGGTCTCGCCGTACTCCTCGATCGCGATGGGGGTTGACGTGCTGATGCCGAGGCTGGACTCGATGGAATGCAGGCTGTTCACGTCGCTGACGATGTTGCCCGAACCGCCGAGCTCGTGCCAGCTGATGATGTTCGGCAGCGTGCCGCTGGCCTTGGCGTCGGTCAGGAACGTGGTCATCCAGCTTGAGTTCCACGCGGAGTAGCTGGGGCCCTGGATGACGGCGGACGAGTCATCGGCCCGCACCTCGTGGAACGTGCGGGCCCAGCCGGCGTCGAAGGCGCCGGCCGCCGAGGTGTTCCAGGTCCAGTCCGGCTCGTTCCACAGCTCGAAGGCGCTGACGGTGCTCTTGTAGCTGGACGCGAGGACGGCCTTCACCTGGGTGTCCACGGCGCTGAGCCAGTTGCTCCAGCTGACCCAGACGTAGGGGAAGTTCGGGTACCAGTCGGGCATGCGGACGACGACCTTCGCCCCGGCCGCCGCGGCTTCCGGCGCGACGACCAGGGCGTCGCCGCCCGGGGTCGGCTCGCCGTTGGGCAACTGCTTGCCGCCCGGCGCCATCTGCACGAACGTGTTCGGGTGGAGCGGCTCGACGAGGCTGCCGACGGGGTCCGTCGCGGTGTCAAGCCCGTACAGGGCGCCGGACGCCACGTGCGTGACCGTGCGGTAGGGCGCGTTGGCCTCCACCACGAGGGCGGTCGCCGCCGAGGCGCTGGGCGAGGTGGCGGCGGCCCCCAGCGCGCCGCCGCCGACCACGACAGCGGCGACGGCGATCCGGGCGGCGATCCTGGCGGCGACCCGTCCGGCGACCCGTCCGGCATGGTTCCCCGGCGGCGCTCCTTGCGTCGTGCGGGGCCATCCGCGACGGGGCAGGCGCGATCTGGACATCGGTGTCCTCCTCAGGTGACGAGAGGTTTACCCGGTGCGATGGCCATCGCGGTGCTTGGAATGTAAGCCAGTCAATGTACCGATGCAATACCTAACAACTGTCGAATCGGTTCTCCTAAGTTCGACTACATACGGCCGGGAAGCGTTGCCCATGGTTGCCTGACTGGCTATTTTTGCCTCTTGAGCAGGCAATACAGAGAATCGCTAGCATCCGCAACCAGGGTCTTGCGTAGCGCGTGATGCCTGGTTACCATGGTCGAATCGGTTCGACTGGCGCAAACGAAAGGAAACGAGGGGCGGGTGAAGGTGTCGACCATCGAGGACGTGGCCCGCCGCGCGGGCGTCTCGCGCAGCACGGTCTCCTACGCGCTGTCCGGCAAACGGAGCATCTCGCGGGAGACGCGCGAGCGCATCGAGGCGGCCATCGCCGAACTCGGCTTCACGCCGAACGCCGGGGCGCGGGCGCTCGCCACGTCGCAGACGATGGTCATCGGCTTGTTCGTGCAGTTCTTCGAGGACGAATTCTCGCCGGCGATGCTCCAGTACGTCCTGCCGATCTCCGACGCGGCCCGCGAGGCGGGCTACGACATCCTCATGGTCACCGAGACCGACGGGCCGCACGCGGTGCAGCGGATACTCAGTTCCGGGATGGCGGACGGCGTGGTCCTGCTGAACGTGGCCTACGAGGACCAGCGCCTGCCGGTGATGCGGACGATGAAGCAGCCAGGGGCGATGGTCGGGCTGCCGCGTAACCCCGACGACTTCGACGTGTTCGACCTGGACTTCGCCGAGGCCGGCCGGATCCTCGTCGACCACCTGGCCGAGCGCGGTCACCGCGAGGTCATCCTGATCACGCCGCGCCAGCACGTCTACGAGCGCGGCGGCGCGTACGCGTGGCGGTTCCGCGACGCGGCCCTGCAGCAGGCCGCGAGCTACGGCATCCGGGTCCGCTCGTACTACGGCGAGACCCAGCAGCCCCTCGTCAACCAGCAGCTCAACACCATTCTCGACGCCCGCGAGGAGACGGCCATGATCGTGCACAACGACGCCGTCATCGCCGCGCTGCCGTCGGTCCTGTACTCACGCGGGATCCGCGTGCCCGACGACCTGTCGGTCGTCGGCGTGTTCTCAGAAGACTTCGGGAAGCTGTTCTCCTTGCCGTATACAGCGGTCGAGACGTCCCCGAACAAGCTGGGCCGCCTGGCGGTCCAGGCCCTCGTGCAACGGATGGTCGGACCGCGGGCCGCAAACGCGCCGCGGGTCGAGCTCGTCGCACCTTCCATCACGGACCGGGGAAGCGCCCGCTAACCGGGCACGCGGCCGCGTGCCCGGTTAGCGGGCGGCCGGCCCGCACCCTACTGTCGAACCGGTTCGACGACAAATTATCGCAAAAAACAAATCTTATTCACATTTCGGCCAACAGCAGCAGAGTCAACCCAACAGAAGACCGCTGGTAACCTCCCGGCTTCCGCTGGCACCGGAAGCCGGTCATTCAGAGAGGAATGACCGTGCACGCTTTTCGCAAGGCGCGGGCCGTCTGCGCTGCGCTGCTCACCGTCGGCACCGTGGCGGCGGCGGCCGCCGGCTGCTCGAGCAGCGGCGGTTCAGCCGCCTCGTCCTCGTCGTCGGGCGGCGGCGGGACCTACACCTTCTGGGACCCGTATCCGCAGTATAACAACACCTCCGACTGGGCGAAGCTGGTCGAATCGTGCGGTACGCAGGCCGGCGTGACGATCAAGCGCACCGGCTTCGACACCACCGCGCTGACGACCCAGGCGCTGCTCGCCGCCCAGCAGGGCAAGGCGCCGAACATCCTGCTGGTCGACAACCCCGTGGTCTCCACGCTCGCCAAGGCCGGCGCGCTGACCACGACGGCGACCAACGGCCTGGCCACCGGCTCGGTCGCGACGAACATCCTCGGCGCGGGCGTCATCAACGGCAGCACGTACGGGGTGCCGATCGGCGCGAACACCCTGGCCCTGTACTACAACCCCAAGATCCTGTCCGCGGCGGGCGTCAACCCGTCGTCGATCACCAACTGGGCGTCGCTGACCGCGGCGCTGGCCAAGGTCAAGGCGGCCGGCAAGACGGGCATCACGTTCTCCGGCATCAACACCGAGGAGGGCAGCTTCCAGTTCCTGCCCTGGTTCTGGGGCGCCGGCGCCAGCCTCACCAACCTGGACTCCGCGCAGGCCGTCGCGGCCCTCACGCTGTGGACGACCTGGCTCAAGGACGGCTACGCGCCCAACTCGGTGATCGGCGACACGCAGACCACCGCCTGGCAGGAGTTCCAGACCGGCGACGTCGCGTTCGCCGAGAACGGCACCTGGCAGAAGGCCGCCGCGGCGGCGATGGGCGCGAAGGTCATCCAGATCCCGGGGGAGAACGGCGGGGAGGCGCCGGTGCCGACGGGCGGGGAGTTCTTCACCATCCCGGTGCAAAGCGACACCGCGACCTACGCCACCTCGGCGAAGATCGTGAGCTGCCTGTCCGCGACGGCCAACATCGTCAAGACCGACAACACGCTGAACTACATCGCGCCGACGAAGGCCGGGCAGCAGGCGCAGCTGACCGCCGACCCGTCGCTGTCCTCCTGGGTCTCCGCGGTGGCCGTGGCCCAGGCCCGCACCGGTAACAACCTGGGCACGAAGTACCCGGTCATCTCCCAGCAGATGTGGACAGCGGTGCAGAAGGCCGAAAGCGGGGCCGCGACTCCCGCCGCCGCGCTCGCGGCGGCGCAGTCCGCTGCCACGGCGGCGCTGGCCAAGTAAGCAGGATAAGCCGACGTGAAGGCCATGACAGCGGAACGGTCCAGGATGCGGTCGGCTGTGCGCCCCCGTGGCGGGCAGCCCCGTGACGAGGCGGCGGCAGCCGCCCCGTCACGGGGGCCACGGCGCTCGCGCCGGGAACGCGTGATCCGCAGCACGCAGTGGACGGCGTGGGGGTTCCTGGCGCCCGTGGTGGCGTACCTCGGGCTCTTCTACGCCTATCCGCTCTACCGCAACATCGACCTGTCCATCCGGAGCTACACCGTGACGTCCTTCGTCAGCGGCAACGCTCCGTTCGCCGGGTTCGCCAACTACCGCGCCATCTTCGCCAACCCGACGTTCGCCCCGGCGCTGCTCAACACCGCGGTCTTCGTGTTCGTCTCGATCGCCTTCCAGTTCGCGATCGGGCTGGGGCTCGCGGTGTTCTTCCACCGGAACTTCCGCCTGTCGGGGCTGCTCCGGGCCCTGTTCCTGGTCCCGTGGCTGCTGCCGCTGCTGGTGTCCGCGTCCACCTGGTCCTGGATGCTGAACAGCGACTCGGGCGTGGTGAACGCGTTCCTCCAGGCGGTCGGCCTCAGCCCGATCGACTGGCTCACCTCCCCGACCTGGTCGCTGGGCGCCGTGCTGATCGCCAACATCTGGATCGGCATCCCGTTCAACCTGGTCATCATGTACAGCGGCCTGCAGGGCATCCCGCCGGACGTGTTCGAGGCCGCGTCGATCGACGGCGCCAGCGGCTGGCAGCGGTTCTGGCGGATCACCTTCCCGCTGCTGCGCCCGGTGTCCGCGATCACCCTGCTGCTCGGCTTCGTCTACACCCTCAAGGTCTTCGACATCATCTGGATCATGACCAGGGGCGGCCCGGCGACCTCGTCGACGACGCTGGCGATCTGGTCCTACCAGCTGAGCTTCGGCTCGCTGCTGCCGGACTTCAGCTCGGCGGCCGCGGTCGGCAACGTGCTCATCGTCATCGCGGTCGTCTTCGCCCTCGTCTACGTCCGCGCCCGGCACCGGCTGGAGGCGCTGTGAAACACCGCCCGGCGTGGCTGACCGCGATCGGCGTCGGCGTGACCGCGGTCATGCTGTTCCCGGTCTACTGGATGGTCAACGTCTCGCTGACGCAGACGTCGAACATGCGCAAGAGCCCGCCGAACCTGATCCCCGTCGACGGCACCCTCGACGGCTACACGGTGGTGCTGCGGCAGCAGTTGCCGTACCTCGGGACCAGCCTGCTGGTCGGGCTCGGCACGGTGGCGCTCACCCTCGTGCTGGCCGCGCCGGCCGGCTACTCCCTGGCCAAGCTGCGCCCGCGCGGCGGCGGCGTGGTGAACCTGCTGCTGCTCGTCGCCCAGATGATCCCCGCGATCGTCATGGCGATGGGCTTCTACGCCATCTACATCAAGCTCGGCCTGCTCGACTCCGTCTGGGGGCTCATCCTCGCCGACTCGACCATCGCCGTTCCGTTCGGCGTGCTGATCTTCAGTGCGTTCATGTCCCGCATCCCCGACGAACTGCTGCAGGCCGCCCGCATCGACGGCGCGGGCAGCTTGCGGACCTTCGGCTCGATCGTGTTGCCGGTGAGCAGGAACGGGATCATCACCGTCTCGCTCTTCGCCTTCCTGTGGGCCTGGTCGGACTTCCTGTTCGCCAACACCCTGGACAACGGCGGGTCGCTGCAGCCGATCACGCTCGGCATCTACGCCTACATCGGCAACAACAACCAGCAGTGGAACGCGATCATGGCCACCGCCGTCGTGGCGTCCGTTCCCGCGGCCGTGCTGCTCGTGCTGGCCCAGCGCTACGTCGCCGCCGGCGTCACCGCGGGAGCCGTGAAGGACTAGCGCACGGGGATACAGCACGCACCTAACCAGCGAGAACGCCGCGGGCCGCCGGCTGGGCGGCCGCGGCACGCGCACAGCGAGTCACAACAGTGGGGACTGATCGGCAGTAATGGTGACTTACCGCAACGACAACGGGGTCCTGGAAGTACGGCACCGCCACGAGGTGATCCGCATCCAGGCCTGGGGCGCCGACAGCGTGCGCGTCCGCGCCGCCCAGCACCGGATTCCCGGGACGAGCGCCGGGGCACTCGGCGACGCGCCCCCGGGTGCCCCGGGCGAGGCATCCGGCGGCGGACACATCGAATTCTCCCGAACGGGGGCGTGTCTCACCAACGGCCGGCTGCTGGTCGAAGTCACGTTCGACTCGTCCGCCGCCTACCCCGAGCCGCTGATCCGCTTCCGCGGACCCGGCGGGACCGAACTGCTCGCCGAGAGCAGGGAGCACTTCTGGATGCCGGGAGCGCGCGTCTTCGCGGGCAACGCCTCCGGCGCCTACGAGATCCACCAGCAGTTCGCGGCGTACGCGGACGAGCGCCTGTACGGCATGGGGCAGCGCACCCACGGGCGCCTCGACCTCAAGGGGCTCGCCCTGGACCTGGTGCAGCGCAACGGCGAGGTCAGCATCCCGTTCGTGCTGTCCAGCCGGGGCTACGGGCTGCTGTGGAACTCCCCGGCCCTCGGCCGGGTCGAGTTCGCGCAGAACGCGACCCGCTGGCAGGCCGCGCAGGCGCGGGAGATCGACTACTGGGTCACGGCGCCTGGCACGCCGGCGGAGATCCTGTCCCGCTACGCGGACGTCACCGGGCACGCCCCGGACCTGCCCGCCTGGGCGAGCGGGTTCTGGCAGTCGAAGCTCCGCTACCGCACCCAGGACGAACTGCTGTCCGTCGCCCGCGAGTACCACCGCCGCGGCCTGCCGCTGTCGGTGATCGTGGCCGACTTCTTCCACTGGACCGCGATGGGCGACTACCGTTTCGACCCCGCCGAGTGGCCCGATCCGGCCGGCCTGGTCGCCGAGTTGCGCGAGCTCGGCGTCGAGCTGATGGTGTCGGTCTGGCCGACGGTCTCCCCGCTCAGCGAGAACTACGCCGAGCTGTACGACCAGGGACTGCTCGTCGGCACCGGCCAGGGGCCCGAGTTCCACCAGACCATCCAGGACAAGGGCATGGCCGTCCCGATGCCGGTGGCGTTCTACGACCCGACCAATCCCGCGGCCAGGGAACGCATCTGGGCACTGATCGAGCGGAACTACCTCGCCCACGGCATCCGGGTCTTCTGGCTGGATGTCTGCGAGCCGGAGCTGAACCCCGCCCACCCGGGCAACCTGTCGTACTACGCCGGGCCGGGCGCGGAGGTGGCGAGCATCTACCCGCGCGACAACGCCCGGCTGTTCGCCGAGGGCATGGCCCGCGCCGGGCAGGAGCAGACCGTGCTGCTGTGCCGGTCCGCCTGGGCCGGGTCGCAGCGCTACGGCGCCGCCGTCTGGTCGGGGGACATCCCGGCCACCTGGGAGTCGCTGCGCCAGCAGGTCCGCGCCGGGCTGAACATCGCGATCTCCGGCATCCCCTGGTGGACGACGGACATCGGCGGGTTCCACGGCGGCAACCCGGGCGACCCCGCCTACCGGGAGCTGATGACCCGCTGGTTCCAGTACGGCGTGTTCTGCCCGCTGCTGCGGCTGCACGGCGACCGGGAGCCCCGGGTCCCCACCGGCTACGCGATGACCGGCGGCCCCAACGAGGCCTGGTCGTACGGCGAAGCCGCCTACCAGCGGATCGCCGCCGCGCTGCGGCTGCGCGAGCGGCTGCGGCCGTACATCCACGAGCAGATGCTGCTGGCGTCGCGCGACGGGCTGCCGCCGATGCGGCCGCTGTTCGTCGACTTCCCCGGCGACGCGGGCGCGTGGCTGGCCGAGGACCAGTTCCTGTTCGGCCCCGACCTGCTCATCGCGCCCGTGCTCGAGCCGGGCGCGGCCACTCGCGAGGTCTACCTGCCGGCGCTTCCCGGGGGCGGCGCCTGGGTCGACGCCGCCACCGGGGAGCGGCACGACGGGGGCGGCGCCGTCAC
The DNA here is from genome assembly GCA_027326205.1 of Actinomycetota bacterium. Lineage (GTDB taxonomy): Bacteria > Actinomycetota > Actinomycetes > Streptosporangiales > Streptosporangiaceae > Trebonia. The sequence goes on along the minus strand of DAHWEX010000140.1, from coordinate 9,045 downwards.
GGTCCCGGTGACCCTCGACCGCATCCCGGTTTTCACCCGCGAAGGAGCCAAGGTCCTTGATGTCGTCCGCTAAGCAGGGCGGCCCGGTCCGGCCCGCCACCCCGGTCTGGCGCCCGCTCGGGTCCGAGGAGATCCAGCTCACCGGCGGCATCTGGCAGCGCAAGCAGCGGCTCAACACCGAGGTGATCCTCGGGCACTGCGAGTCGTGGATGGAGCGGATCGGCTGGACCGGCAACTTCGACCGCGCGGCCGCGGGCACCATCGGCACTGGCCAGCTAAGCACTGGCCAGCTAAGCACTGGCCAGCTAAGCACTGCCCAGCCGGGCACGGGCCACGCCGGCATCGAGTTCGTGGACTCGGAGGTCTACAAGCTGCTGGAGGCGATGGCCTGGGACCTCGGCCGCGAGCACTCCGCCGCCCTCGAGGACCGCTATCACGCGCTGGCCGCCCGCGTCGCCGCCGCCCAGGAGCAGGACGGGTACCTGCACACGAGCTTCGGGCGGCCCGGGCAGCCGCCCCGGTACTCGAACCTGGAGCACGGGCACGAGCTGTACTGCTTCGGCCACCTGATCCAGGCGGCGGTCGCCCGGCTGCGCACCGGGCACGACGACCTGCTGCCGCAGGTCGCGCGCCGCCTGGCCGACCACGTCTACGACGAGTTCGGGCCGGACGGCCGCGTGGCGGTGTGCGGGCACCCCGAGATCGAGATGGCCCTCGTGGAACTGTCCCGGGCGACCGGCGAGCCGCGCTACACCGAACTCGCCCGGCTCTTCGTCGAGCGGCGCGGCACCGGGACGCTCGGGCCGCACCCGTTCGGCCAGCAGTACTTCCAGGACGACATGCCCGTGCGCGCCGCGACGATCCTGCGCGGGCACGCCGTGCGCGCACTCTACCTCGCCTGCGGCGCGCTCGACGTGGCGACCGAGACCGGGGACAGGGAACTGGCGCAGGCGGTGAGGCGGCAGTGGGCGGCCACCGTGGCGCGCCGCATGTACATCACCGGCGGCGTCGGGTCGCACCACCAGGACGAGGCCTTCGGCGATGACTTCGAACTGCCCGCCGACCGCGCCTACGCGGAGACCTGCGCCGGCATCGCGTCGGTGATGCTCAGCTGGCGGCTGCTGCTGGAAACCGGCGACGACACGTACGCGGACCTGATCGAGCGGACGCTGCTCAACAACGTCCTCGCCTCGCCAAGCGCGGACGGACGGGCGTTCTACTACGCGAACACGCTGCACCAGCGGACCCCGGGAACGGCAGAAGGGACGGCGACGGCAGACTCGCACCAGACCGCCCCCGCCGCCGCCCCCGCCCGCGCCGCCGACGGCGTTGTCGCCCGCGACGGCGGCGCTGGCGGCGGCGTCGCCAATCACCGGGCGCTGACGGGGATCCGCGCTCCCTGGTTCGACGTGTCCTGCTGCCCGACCAACGTCGCGCGCACGCTGGCGAGCGTCGGCCTGTACTTCGCCACCGCGAGTGACGACGGCATCCAGTTGCACCAGTACGGCGACTACCGGGTGTCCACCACGCTGGTCGCGGGGCCGGTCACGCTGCAGGTCTCCAGCGGCTACCCCGCCGACGGGACGATCCGGGTGACGGTCGTCGAGGCGCCGTCGCGGACGCCGCTGCGGCTTCGGCTGCGCGTGCCAGGCTGGGCGTCCGGCGCCTGCGAGGCGAGCGAGCCGCCCGCCGCCCGGACCGAGCGGTCGCTGGAGTTCCGGCGCATCTTCCACGCGGGAGACGAGGTGCGGGTGGCGTTCCCCGTGCGGGCCCGCGCCACCTACCCAGACACCAGGATCGACGCCGTCCGCGGCACCTTCGCCGTGGAACGCGGGCCGCTGGTCCTCGCCCTGGAGTCACCGGACCTGCCGCCGCGGTGGGCGGTGGACGAGCTCACGGCCGACCCGGACAGCATCGCCACCGACGAGTCCGGCGCCGTGATCGACGTGTACCGCGGCGGCGCCGCGCCGGACGACTGGCCCTATCGCGCCCGCCCGGACGGCCCCGCGACCGAGCGGGCCCGGACCCGGCTGATCCCGTACTACGAATGGTCCAACCGGGGACCGGCCACCATGCGCACCTGGCTCCCGCTGGCCGCCCGCCCAGCGCCAGCGGAAGGTCCGGCTGCCTAGCCCCCGGTCGCCCGGCAGGCGGGCCCCGGCCCCCCGCCGGCGCAGGGCCACCGGGCGCGGCCCCGCCCGGACGTCAAAAATTTAGACCGCAAGAAAGCAGCCCGCTGGGACGCGTCTGGAAATTACTTGCGGGCTTCGCGGCCATTTCTCCTGCGCACCGTGTAGCACAACCGCGAGATAATTCTCGACGCGTCCCCGATATGCCAAAAAGAAGAGGCTTGCTCAGGAGGCGGCGAGCCCGCGCCCGCCGGAATGGCGCTGTGGCCCGCTACGCTAACGGCTCCTTGGCGCTGTGGGCCGCGCCGCTAGTCCTATCGGCGCGGCGCGCCACAGTGCCAACCCGCTTTTAGCGGCGGGGGCCACAGCGCCAGTCAGTGCCGTGAATAGCCCTCTGGACTTTAATTCTGTTGCGGGGCTACAGAGTTTGAATGGCCAGGGTCCGGGTCCGGGCGCTCCCTTTGGGCAAGACGGCGGATCACTGGGAGTGCTCCGGCGCGCGCAACGATCCACCGTAACGGGGACGCGGCGCGTGGCCGCCTGCTTCCCTTTGGCCGCGCCGGCTACCTTGGCGCTTCAGTCCCGGTAACCGCCTCCCGCAGGCGGCGCATACCGGGTCATGCCGGAAATGCCAGGCCGCCGGAGCGGCCCCGCCGACGCACCCAGGCCTCCCTGGCCGGCAGGCCCTGGCCGTTCAGCCACGGTGAGTCGCCGGCCGTGGACAGCGAAAGGGACTTCAGCCGGGATCGGGTGCCTGGCCGGCGTCGCGGAACTGCGCAGGCAGGTAGCGGAGCATGAGCACCGACCAGGTGACGTGGGTGAGGGCCGGGGCGAGTACCCCGCCGCTGGCGCGCCGCTGCCACCCGAAGATCACGCTGGTGACCAGGCCGGCCAGGACCAGCGCCGGGTTGCCGGTGGCCGCGGTCGACGCGGCGTAGGCGAGCGTGGTGGCGCGCAGCGGGCGCGGCCCGGACCACAGGGCGCCGCGGAAGAACAGTTCTTCCGCGACCCCGCTGCCCGCCGCGATGACCGTGACCAGCGGGGTTGACCCGGCGTCGGCGTAGCGGAACACGCCGGCGATGGCCCGGCGCAGGGCGGGATCGCGGCGGGCGACCCGGGCGGCCGCGTAGAACACGGCGAAGGCGGCTGCCCCGGTGGCTACCGGGCTGATGACCAGGACGCGCGCCGCGCTGGCGGGGCTTGCGGCGTCGCCGCGCCGGGCGTCGCCGCGCCACGGGACGGGGCCGACGCCGAGCGCGCCGCCCGCCCACGTGCCGGCCAGGCTCGCGGTCAGCAGGTAGAAGCGCGCGGAGCCCGCCCGGGCGGCGAACGAGGACCGCAGCAGCACGGCCGCCCCGGCCCCCGCCGCCCCGAGCCAGGCGCTTCGGTGCCACCCGGCCCTGCGCTCGCCGCCGCCGAGTTCGCCGGCGCTCCCCGGCCCGGCGGCGCGCCGCGCCGTCACGAGCTGGCCTGCCGCGCCTCGCGCCGCTCGCGGAGTGCCGCGCGCACCGCGTCGGCGTAGGGCATGGGCGCCAGCGCGACCAGGTCCCTGATCGAGTGGTCGTGCACGATCACCTCGTTGATCATGGAGTCGATCAGGGCCTGGCCGGTTCCGGGATCGATGTCGGTGACCAGGGTCAGCCACAGCGAGGACAGCCAGGGGGTGAGCAGCGGCACCGGCAGCAGGAGCAGCGGGCGCTGCTCGATGGCGGCGAGCCGGCGCAGCATCGTCGAGTACCGGAGCACCTCCGGTCCGCCCGCCTCGTAGACGCGGCCCGCGGCCTGCGGCGGTTCCAGCACGCCGACCAGGTACCGCACCACGTCGCTGATCGCGATCGGCTGGGTGCGGGTGGCGACCCACCGGGGAGTGATCATGACCGGCAGGTGCTCGACCAGTTGGCGCGTCAGTTCCCAGGAGACGCCCCCGTGGCCGATGATGATCCCGGCCCGGATGACGGTGACCGGCACGCCGCCGGCGCCGAGCAGCTTCTCGACCTCACGGCGGCTGCGCAGGTGGGCGGACAGGTTGTCCGCGTCCTCGCCCAGGCCGCCCAGGTAGACGATGCGCCGCACGCCGGCCCGGGCGGCCGCCTCGCCGAAGGCGGCCGCCCCGGCGGCGTCCTTGCGCGCGAAGTCCGCGTCCGTGAGCGAGTGCACCAGGTAGTAAGCGGCCTGGCAGCCGGCCATCGCCGGCTCGAGGGTCGCGGGCTGGTGGACGTCACCGTGTGCCGCGTTGCCCGCCCCCTGGTATCCCGCCGGATCCCTGGTCATGGCGACCACGTCGTGGTCGGCCTGATCCAGGGCGACGCACAGCCGCCGGCCGACAAAGCCGGACGCGCCGGCCACCAGTACCTTCACCGCAGCCCCCCGAGTGCCCCGGCCGGGCCGGCCTCCGCGGTCTGGCCCGGCGTCCCCTAACCGGAACACTCCTCGGGTACCCGCGCGCCCGGCTCGTACACCAGGCCGTCGTCTCCGGCACGGTCCCGCATGCAGGCGGCGGATCGCGTCACCCCTTGACCACGCCGGAGAGGAGACCGCGGATGTAGAAGCGCTGCAGCCCGAGGTACAGCAGCATGCACGGGATCATCGCGATCACCGCGCCCGCCTCCAGGTAGCCGAAATTGACCTGGCCTACGCTTCCGTACTCCATGGTCAGCAGCGCGAGGGGGAGGGTGTACAGGTTGTTGGAGGTGATGAACGTGAGCGCTCCGACGAACTCCGTCCAGGAGAAGAGGAACGCGTAGAGCACGGTGGTCGCGATGCCCGGCAGCACGAGCGGCCGCAGCACCGACACCAGCGTTCTGGCCGCCGACGCGCCGTCGACCGCAGCGGCCTCGGACAGTTCCCAGGGGATCTGCAGGAAGGTGTTGCGCATCACGAACACGCCGAACGGCAGGTTGAACGTGGTGTAGAACAGCGCGAGGCCGACCAGGTTGTTGGTCAGCCCCAGCGAGTGCAGTTCCAGGAACAGCGGCGTGAGCAGCGCCTGGAACGGGATCATCATGGTGACGAGGACGAGCGCGAACACCACGCCGGAGCCGCGGAACCGGAAGCGGGCGAACCCGTACCCCGCCATCGTCGCGATGACCGCGGTCAGCAGGCCGGTGCCGGCCGCCACGAGCAGGCTGTTGCCGGCGTAGCGCAAGATGTCGTTGGTCTGGATGAGCCCCGTGTAGTTGGCGGTCGTTAGGTGCGAGAAGTCGCTGGCCGACGGGGCCTGGGTGACGAGGACGTCCGGCATGAACGAGCGGAGGATCGCCCAGGCGAACGGCAGCAGGAAGACCAGTGCGGCGAGCGTGCCGCCGGTCAGGTACAGCGCGAACCCGCCGCGCCCCGCGTTCCGCACCCGGCCAGAGCGCGCGGCGTCGCGGCCGCCGGGTGCGCGGGACCCGCCAGAGGGCGCGGGCGCGTACGGCGTCCGTGAGGCCGCCGTCATCGCGCGGCCCGCCGGTCGTCGCCGTCGCGAAGCAGGTAGAACTGGGCTGCGCTGATGATCCCGATCGCGATGACCAGCACGATCGCCCCGGCGGTGGCGTACCCGAGGTGATACTGCACGAACGCCTCCTCGTAGAGCCACATCACCACCGGCTGGGTCGAGGTTCCGGGGCCGCCCTCGGTGAGGATGTAGAACTGGTTGAACGCGAGGAACGAGCCGATCACCGAGATGATCAGGGCCAGCGCGATGTTCCTGCGCAGCAGCGGCAGGGTGACGCGCCACTCCTTCTGCCACCAGGACGCGCCGTCCACCTCGGCGGCCTCATAGAGTTCCGTGGGAATGCCCTGCATGCCGGCCATCAGCAGCATCATCGTCAGCCCGGACGCGAACCAGGTGACGAACACGCAGATGGCGGTCAGGGCCAGGCCGTAGGACACCGTCCACGCCGTGTTCGCGTGCGCCAGCCCGACGCGCGACAGCACGTAGTCGGCCGCCCCGGAGTCCGGCTGCAGTTCGAGCAGCGCCATGAACGACTCGGTGGCGAGCCCGACGACGAACGGCAGGAAGAACGCGGTGCGGAAGAACACCGAGCCGAACCGCCCGGACCGCACCAGCAGCGCCATCGCGTAGCCGACGACGAAGATCGGCCCGGTGACGATCGCCGTGTAGAGCACGGTGAACAGCACCGAGTGAATGAACTGCTGGTCATGGACGAGATCGCTGTAGTTGGCACCGCCGATGAAGTGGTAGGGGCCGATGAGCGGCCAGTCGGTCAGCGAGATGTAGACCGCGAAGCCGAGCGGGAACAGCACGAAGAGCGTGACCATCGCGGCCGCGGGCGTGACCAGGACCATCCCGGTCCGCGCCCGCCGCGCCCCGAGCCCGCGCCCCCACATCCGCCGTCCCCAGGTGCCGGGACGTGGTGAAGTCGATATCACGGCACCAGCTACCTTTCCGTGTTAAATTCGAATACGTCAACGAGAAACAGGTTGACCTAGAGGCTGCTTTCAATGGAAACCGCGGCAGGGCATGCCGTGGATGCGCGGGAGGCGACCGGATCACCGGGCCTGCGAACCGGCGAACCTACGGCGCAGCGCGGGTTGCGGCTGGAATCCCCTGCGTTGAGGCGGGTGGAGGATGTCAGGTCCTTCCGGCTCCCGCCGGCGAAAACGTCACTGGGACGCCTGTTTCAGCAGGTTGGCGAGGCCCGACTGGCCCTGTTGCAGGGCCAGGCTCATGTTCCCGTCGTAGACGGCGGTGGTGAACATCTGGAACCACGGGCCGCCGGCCTGGTTGAACATCTGGTCGTAGACCAGCGTGACCGGCGCGTAGCCCTTGGCGAGAGCCTTCAGCGCGACGGCGTCCTCGGGGTTCGTCGCGGAGAACGACGGGGTGAGCACGTCGGTGCGGATCGGCGTCGCGCCCAGGGCCGGGTACTGGACCTGCTGCTGCGTCTGGAGCACCCACTGGATGAACTCCCAGGCGCCCGACGGGTTCTTCGCGGCGGACGGGATGACGAAGTCGTCGCCGCCGTCGAAGGTGCTGTACCCGCCGTTGCTGCCGGGAAGCGGGGTATCCATGAACTCGCTGCCGAGCTGGCTCGGCTTGACCAGGTTGACGACCTGCCCGTACCCGCCGGGCATGATGCCGATCTTCCCGGCCGCGAAGTCCTGGCCCCAGGTCGTCCCGTTGTCGGTGCGGTCGTTGTCGGGCACCAGGTGCTGTGTCCATATGTTCCGGTAGAGCGTGAGCGCCTGCACGAGGGGCTGGTTGCCGGTGATGGAGGCGGTCTGGTTACCGATGCCGCCGCTGGTCAGGTAGGAGCCGTCCGCCCAGATGCCGGGCTGAACGGTGAAGCCGAGGCAGCCCTGGCAGTCGCCGGCGAACGTGAAGCCGCTGACACCGTTTCCGAGCTTGTTGATCGCCTGCGCGTCCGACAAGATCTGCGCGTACGTGGTCGGCGGGTCGTCCGGGTTGAGCCCGGCCTGCTTGAACAGCGTCTTGTTGTACCAGAGCACGGACAGGTCGGCCCAGTACGGGACGCCGTACTCGGCGCCGTTGTAGGTGGCCAGGCCCACGTGGCCGGGGGACAGGGCGCTCTTGTACGGCAGCTTGCTGATGTACGGGGTCAGGTTCATGAACGCGCCCTCGTGCGTGAACGTGGGCACGTCGATGTCGTTGAGCCCGACCACGTCCGGCGGGTCGCCGGCCCTGATCGAGGTCGCCAGCGACGTGACGTCATCGTTGATGGACGTGAGCGTCAGCTTGACCTGGAGGTTCTTGTGACTGGCGTTGAACTCGCTGACGAGCTTCTGCGCGAGGGTCTTGGAGACGGAACGGGCCCAGAACTGGACGGTGCCCGTCGCGTTGACCCCGAAGGACGATGAGATGCCAGTGCCGGAAGGTGACGAGGAACCGGACGATGAGCAAGCGGCGGCGGATGCGAGCAGTACGACGGCGGCCGCCCCGGTGAGGGTTTGTCTAGGCGAGAGCTTCATTGCCGTGGCCCGTTCTAAGGGGAATAAGGAAACCCTTTTCCCAAGAAGCTAGAAACCCCGCCCCTTGCCGTCAACCCCTGAGCGCCAACCGATTGTTAACGTGCACATTCCGAAACGATAACAGCGCCAAGCGCTCGTGCCATCAATTTAGGCTGCGTGGCATGGACCCGTGGCGAGCGCGCAGGCGCATCCACCTGCGCCCGCGCTGATAACAGCATCAGGCGGCGGGGTGCTCGGGCGGCGGCGTGGGGCGCTCAGGCGGCGGGGCGGGGGCGTGCCTGGGTGGCGGAGCCGCTTGAGCCGCCGGAGCGCCTGAGCCGCGGGCGCCCGGGCCGAGGAGCGCCTTGGCCGTGGGTGAGCGCTAACAGCGCGGGCGCTAACCGGCCGCCGGGGCCGGGTAGCCGCCGGTGGACTCGCGGACCGCCAGGCGGGCGGGGACGCGGTGGACGCCGGGGTCGCGCTCGCCGCCGATCGCGGCGAGCAGGCGGGTGGCGGCGACCCGGCCGACCTCTTCGAGGCACGGGTCGACGCTGGTCAGCGGGGGCAGCGCGCCCATGGCCATGGGCAGCCAGTTGTCGAAGCCGACGAGCGCCACGTCATCGGGGATGCGCCGCCCGACGGCGCGCAGCGTGTCGGAGACGCCACGGGCGATCTGGTCGCTGGCGCAGAAGATCGCGTCGGGCCGGTCGGCGAGCAGCAACCCGGCCGCCTCCCGGCCCCAGTGCTCGTTCCACTCGCCGAACCGGGTCTCCCCGCACGCCTGGAGGCCCGCCGCGGCGAGCGCCGCGGCAAAGCCCCGCGCCCGCAACCGCGCGGCGAGGAACCGCCGCGGCCCGGCGATGTGCGCGATCCGCCGCCGCCCGATCGCGATCAGGTGCGCGGCCGCCGCGTAGCCGCCGCCCTCGTCATCGGGCAGCACCGCCCCGGCGCTCCCGCCGCCCGCCCCGCCGCCGTCATCCAGCCCGCCGCCCGGCCCGCCGCC
>DAHWEX010000098.1 GCA_027326205.1 Actinomycetota bacterium | reverse complement strand
TTCTACGGCCGGGTATCTACCGAGGACAACCAGGAGCCGGAATCGTCCAAGGCCTGGCAGATCACCCGCTCGCGCGCCCTCATCGAGGCGCGCGGCGGGGTGATCGTCGCCGAGTTCTTCGATGTGGACAAGTCCCGGTCTATCCCGTGGCAGCGACGCCCGGAAGCAACCGCGCTACTCGCCGAACTCAAGAACCCCAAACGCGGTTTTGACGCCGTGGTCGATCCTGGTGGCTTATTCGCTGGTTACGCGGCGAGGCTGAGTTCGAGGCGGGCGAGGTGGCTGGTCCGGGTCCGGTCGAGCGGGGTCCCGTTCCAGTAGGCGTTCAGCCGGAGGAGGTTGAGGGCGACGGCCATGTAGGCGTGGTCGAGGCGGGTTTTCGGCAGCCCGCGGTAGCGGGCTCTTCGCGCACCGTGGCTGGCGGCCTGGTGCATGGTGCCCTCGACGCCGGCGCGGCGGGCGTAGTCGGCCTGGAACGACCTGGTGCTTTCCGCGGTGCGGGCGGCGGCCTGGGTTTCGGCCAGGTCACGGGGCGGCACGGTGAGCTGGCGGCGTTTCGCCCGGCTGCTGGTGCACAGTTCGCGGGCCGGGCAGGGGCCGCAGTCGCCCGGGGAGAAGGTGGCCACGATTGCGGCACTGCCCCGCTGCGTGCACGGCGACCAGGACGCAGAGGTCTTCCCTTGCGGGCAGGTGACCGCCTGCGCGTCGTAGTTGACGGCGAAATCGGCGCGGGCGTAGCCCTTGCCGGCCCGGGCATGGGCGGAGGCGTCGGCGAGCAGCGGGCCGATGAGCACGATGCCGCCGTTCCGTGCGGCTTCGCCCGTGACCAGGGCGGCGGACAGGTAACCGGAATCGAGGTAGTGCCGGCCGGGGGCCAGTTCCCTCGCGGCCAGGGCGTCGTCGATGACGGTGGTCATCCGGTTGTCGGTGACCGTGGCATCGGTGGTGGCGACGTGCGTGATCAGGCTCGGGAACGCGGGCGCGGCGCAGCCGGCTGCGTGGCCGCAGGCGCTGTCACCGGGACTGCCGCAGCCGCACGCCGGGACATCGTCGCAGGTCTCCGAGACGTGCAGCTTGTATCCCAGCCAGAACTCGTCCCGCTTCGCGCCCCAGCGGGCGTCGGTGTCATAAGGGGAGGCGATCCGGTGTCTGCCAGGCGGGAGTCCGTCGCCCTCTGGCTCTTTCTCCCGCCGCCTGATCACCTCCGTCCCGTCCGCGCCGGTGACCCGGGTGTAGTTCTGCGGCAGGACCCGGCGCAGCACGTCGACTGCCGGGAGTTCCGCCAGCCAGGCCGGGGACGCCTTGTCATAGACGGCTTCCAGCAGCGCGTACCCGTCCTTCGCGTAGGCGACGGCGAGCTCGTCCTGCTTCTTCTTCGACACGGGGGGCTGCCAGCCCGTCAGCGGGGTGCCGTAGCGGCGCGCCCACTCGCCGACGTGCAGGACCTGCGCGGTCCAGTCCGGGTGCGCGGCCGTCAGCGCCTCGGCTGCAGCCCGGACGCTCTCGCCCGCGAGTTCCAGCCGGTTCAGCGCGGCCACCGCCGCCACGACGTGCGTGGAATCGGTGCGCTGTTTCCCGCCGGCCCTGACCAGCCCGTCCGCGGCCATCCGGCCCAGCAGCGCATCCAGTGCCGCCTGCTCGAGTCCCGCGTCCGCGACCCTGCCCCGGAACTCCGCCAGCACCGAGTGATCGAAACCGGGATCATCCAGGGCCAGGCCGAGCAGGTACTTCCAGTCCAGCCGGGTCCGGACCTGCTCGGCGGCCATCCGGTCGGTCAGGTTCTCCGCCCGCTGCAGCACCGTGACCAGCGCCAGCCTCGACGGGGACCAGCCCGGGCGGCCCCGTGTCCCGAACGCGCCCGCGAACACCGCGTCACGCAGCCACTCGCCCAGCCGGTCCCGGACCGAGACCGCCAGCGGCGGCTCGGTCTTCCGCGACCCGTACATCGCCCCGATCGCCGCCGCGACGACAGGATCCGGATCCGGCCACGGGACAGGCCGCATCGACATGACATGCCAATTCTGCAGCCGGGACGAGGAGAACAACAACGGCCGCAGCAGAATCATGGTCACCACCACGCACCAGATCGAGCACACGGCCCGGCGCGTCACGAATAAGCCACCAGGATCAATCACGGCGATAAGTCGGCCTGCGGGCGGATCGTACCCTTAGTGGCGCCGGACGCATAGTTAAGAAAAGCTTTAGTTTGCCACATCTTGTCACTCGGGTAACATTCGTGTTACCGAGTGTCGCGGGC
>DAHWEX010000085.1 GCA_027326205.1 Actinomycetota bacterium | reverse complement strand
GGCGGTTCTCGATGAACACCACGGGGTTGGGGTCGCGGATCGCGGAGCGGAGCAGGCCGTAGGTGTCCGCCGGGGTGGACGGCATGACCACCGTCAGCCCGGGAACGTGGGCGAGCAGCGCCTCGAGCGACTGGGAGTGCTGGCTGCCGGAGGAGCGCCCGCCGCCGAACTGCGTCCTGATGACCAGGCCCATGCGCGCCTTGCCGCCGGTCATGAAGCGCAGCTTGGCGGCCTGGTTCAGGATCTGGTCGAAGCAGACGCCGAGGAAGTCCAGGTACATCAGCTCGACGACCGGGGTCATGCCCGCCATCGCGCCGCCGACCGCGAGTCCCATCACCGCGGTCTCCGAGATCGGCGTGTCGAGCAGCCGGTCGGGCCACTGGGCGTACAGGCCGCGGGTCAGCGCGAACACGTTGCCGCCCTTGCCCGCGTCGACGCCCGCCACGAACATGTCAGGATTCGCCGTCAGCTCGCCCTCCAGCGCCAGCCGCACCGCGTCCATCGTCCGGAAGACCTCGTCGTCAGCGCCCGGCCGCCACGCGGGCTCGGCGACCGCCGGCCGGGCGGCGTAGACGGACGAGCGGAGCACGGCCATGTCCGGCTCCGGCGCGCACCTGGCGGCCTCGACCGCGGCGTCGATCCTGGCATCGACCTGGGCCCGGACCTTCTCGAGCGTCTCCCGCGGTACCCCGCGCCCGAGCAGCTGCCCGCGGGTGACGACCAGGGGATCGCGCTCCTGCCACCGCTCCAGCTCGTCCTTGCCGCGGTACCTTTCCGGGTCGCCCTCGTAGTGGCCGTGCCAGCGGTAGGTGGCCGCCTCCACGAACGCAGGCCCGGCGCCGTCGCGGATGCGCCGCACCACGTCCGTCATGACCGCGGCGACGGCTTCCACGTCGTTGCCGTCGACCGCGACGTACTCCAGGCCGTACGCGGCGGCCCGGGCGGCCATGGGCACCGGGTGCTGGTCGGCGATCGGCGAGAACTCCGCGTACCCGTTGTTCTCGCAGAAGAAGACCACCGGCAGCTTCCACAGCGCCGCCAGGTTGGCCGCCTCGTGGAACGCGCCCTGCGCGACCGCGCCGTCGCCGAAGAACGACACCACCACGTCGCTCTGCCTGTCTCGCCCGCCGCCCGAGCGCAGCCGCGCGGCCAGCGCGGCCCCCGCCGCGATCGGCACGCCGGCCGCGACGATTCCGTTGGCGCCGAAGATCCCCAGGCCGGGATCGGCGATGTGCATCGACCCGCCCAGTCCCTTGTTGGTCCCCGTGGCCCGGGCGAGCAGTTCGGCCAGCATGGGCTCGGGGGCGAGGCCCTTGGCCAGGCAGTGGCCGTGGCCGCGGTGGTTGGAGGTGATCACGTCGGTGGCGGCCAGCGGCCAGCACGCGCCGACCGCCGCGGCCTCCTGGCCGATCGACAGGTGCACGAAGCCCGGCACCTCGCCGGTGCGGTAGAGGTCGGACACCCGCTCCTCGAACGCCCGGATCAGGGTCATCCGCCCGAAGGCCTCAAGCAGGTCGTCGGTTGATAGTTCCGGCAATTGCTTACCTTTCCCCGGTGGTGGCGACCCCGGTGCCCTCAGCCCCGGTGCTGTCGATCTCGCGGAGCTGGCGCTTGAGCACCTTGCCCGACGGGTTCCGCGGCAGCAGGTCGAGGAACACGATCTCCTTCGGGGTCTTGAAGCTCGCGAGCCGCATCCGGCAGTGCGCGATCAGCGCGTCCGCCGTGAGGCCTTCGTGGCCGGGCTTCGCGACGATGAAGGCGCGCGGCACCTCGCCCCACCGCGCGTCGGGCATGCCGACCACGGCCGCCTCGAGGACCGCCTCGTGCTCGTAGAGCACCCGCTCGACTTCGGACGTCGCGACGTTCTCGCCGCCGGACACGATCATGTCCTTCTTGCGGTCGTCGATGTAGAGGTAGCCGTCGGAGTCGAGATGGCCGATGTCCCCGGTGCGGAACCAGCCGTCCGGCGTGAACGCGGCCTCGGTCGCCTCCGGGTTCTTCCAGTAGCCGGACACCACCTTCGGGCCGCGCAGCGCGATCTCGCCGGCGGCTCCCGGCTCGACCGGGGTGTCGTCCGGCCCGAGGATCTTGACGTCGAGGTTGACCACCGGCTTGCCGACCGAGCCGATCTTCGAGAGGGTGTGCGCCGCGTCGTTGAACGTGTCGCCGGATACGGTCTCGGTCAGCCCGTACGCGTCGGCGAACCGCGCGTTCGGGAAGGCCGCGAGCAGCCGCTCGATGAGCGTGACCGGCATCTTCTCGCCGCCTCCGGTGATGAACCGGATGCTCGCCGTGCTGTGCCTGCCAAGCTCGGGCGACTGCGCCACCGCGTTCAGCACCGCGTTCACCATCGCGGGCGCCAGCCATATGTTGGTCGGGCGCTCCCGCTCGACGGTGGCGAGCAGGTCGGGCACGTCGAACCGTGGCAAGATCACCAGGCTGCCGCCGACCCACCAGGTGCCGATGCCCGGCAGGTCGAACGCCCCGACGTGGTACATCGGCCCCGCCATCGCCGTGCGGTCCGCCGCGCTGATGCCGAACTCGGCGACGTGCCCGAGCGTCTTCCAGTACAGGTTCCGGTAGGTGATCGGCACGCCCTTGGGGTGCGCGGTCGTCCCCGAGCTGTACATGAGCCGGTGCAGGTCCGCCTCGCCGACGTCGGCCGGGGAAACGGATGCGCCCCGGTGCGCGCCGAGGAACGCCTCGTAGCAGACGGCGCCCGCGGGGGCGCCCGCGTCCTGGCCGGCCGTGACGACCGTCCACCGGGTGGCCAGCCGGGCGCCGACGGCGGCGGCCGGCCCGGCGAAGGCGGGCTCGGTCACGACCGCCACCGCGCCCGCGTGCCGGATGATGTACTCGAGTTCGGGCTCGGCCAGCCGCACGTTGAGCGGGAGGAACGCCGCGCCGACGCGGTTCACCGCCAGCGCGCTCTCCAGGAACTCGGGGCGGTTGCCCATGAGCAGCGCCACGATGTCGCCCTTGCCGACGCCGGCCTCGCGGAAGGCGGCGGCCAGCGCGTTCACCCGGTCGAGCAACTGCAGGTGGGTCAGCCGCGCACCGCGGAAGATGACCGCGTCCTCATGCGGGGTGCGGTCGGCGTTCCGGTCGAGGGACCGGGTGAGGTTGAACATGACCATCTCCTTCGATCGTCCCCGTGATTGATCGGCACAGCGACGGAGCGTCACAGCAGGGAGTAGCCGCCGTCAACGGTGATCGTGGTGCCGGTGATGTACGCCGACGCGGCGGAAGCGAGGAACAGGTAGACGCCGGGCAGGTCGGAGGCGGTTCCCCAGCGGCCGAGGGCGGTGTGCCGCGCGATGTCCCGCTCGCGGTGCTCATCGCGCTGCCAGAACGCCCCGAGCCCGGTCTCGAACCAGCCGAGGGCCACGGCGTTGGCCGTGATCTCCCGCGGGCCCAGTTCCTGCGCCAGCGACCGGACCAGGGAGTTAACGCCGCCCTTGGACGCCGAATAGGCGGCCAGGCGCGCGTGCGGCCGGTCACCGAGCACCGAGCCGGTCACGATGATGCGGCCGCCGGCGCCCATCCGGGCCGAGGCGGCGCGGGCGCCGAGGAAGGTCCCGGTCAGGTTGGTGTCGATGACCTCGCGCCAGGCCGCGGCGGAGAGCCGGGTGATGTCCGGGTCCTCCCGTGACACCCCGGCGTTGGCGATCCACACGTCCACGCCGCCGAACCGCTCGGTCATCTGGCCGGCGACCGTCTCGTTGAACAGTTCGTCCCGCACGTCGCCCGCGCAGACGAGGTGATCGCCGGTGAGTCGGCCGGCCAGGTCCTCCAGGGCCGGTTCGGACCGCGAGACCAGGGCGAGCCTGGCGCCGGCGGCGTCGAAGGCGGCCGCCAGCAGGCTGCCGAGGCCGCGCCCGGCGCCGGTGATCACGACCCGCCGTCCGGCGACGTCGGCGTACCCGGGGCTGAAGTCCCGGCGCTCGGGACTGTCCTCGATGGTCATGGGCAGCCGAGTTCACGGGCGATCACGAGATGCTGGATCTCGTTGGTTCCCTCACCGATCTCGAGGATCTTCGCGTCGCAGTAGAAGCGGGCGACATCGCTCTCCAGCATGTAGCCGGCGCCGCCGAAGACCTGCACGGCCTCGCTCGCCACCGACGTGGCGACCCGGCTCGCCTTCAGCTTCGCCATGGCGGCTTCCTTCCGGAACGGCCGGCCGGCGTCGCGCAGCGAGGCGGCGTAGTACGTGAGCCACCGGGCCGCCTCGATCTCCGTGGCCATGTCGGCCAGCTTGAACTGGATCGCCTGGAAGCTGGCGATCGGTGCGCCGAACTGCTCGCGGTGCCTGGCGTAGTCCAGGGCCAGCCGCATGGCCCCGGAGGCGGTGCCGAGGGAGAGCGCCGCGATCGAGATCCGGCCGACCTCCAGGGCGCTCAGGAACTGGGCGAGACCGCCGCCCGGCTCGCCCACCACCTGGCTGTCGGGCACCCAGACGCCGTCGAAGAACAGGTCCCTGGTGTCCAGGCCCTTCCAGCCGATACCGCGCAGCTTCGGCCCCATGGTGAAGCCCTCGGTGCCCTTCGGGACGATGAAGCTGCCGAAGCGGGGCTTGCCCGCGGCGTCCTGGCCCGTGCGCGCGAGGACGGTGACGCCAAAGCTCATGTCGGTTCCGGCGTTCGATATGAAGGCCTTCTGCCCGGTCAGCACCCACCCGTCGGACACCCGCTCCGCCTTGGTCCGCAAGCTCCGGACGTCCGAGCCCGCGCCCGGCTCGGTCAGCCCGAAGGCGCCGAGCCGCCGCCCCTCCGCCAGCGGGCGCAGCCACCGCTCCCGCTGCTCGTCGTCGCCGAACAGCAGCAGCGGCAGGCTGCCGATCGTGGCGTGCGCCTGCCAGGCGGCCGCGACGGACGGGTCCACGGCCGCGAGGGCCTCGAGGAGCGCCACGTAGCCCACCGTGGATGACCCGATCCCGCCCCATTTCTCGGGGACCAGCGGGCCGAGCAGCCCGAGCTCGCCCAGGCCGCGCAGCACCTCGGTGGGGCAGCGCTCCTCGTGCCACGCCTGTGCCGCGACCGGTGCGATCTCGCGCTCGGCGTAGCCCCGGCCCAGGTCAAGCAGTTCGCCCTCGAACTCGGTGAGTGTGAAGTCCATGGCCCTCTCGCCCTCGCGGCAATACACTGACTGGTCAGTACATAATAGAAACAGCGGCGGTGTCACCGCAATGAGCAAACCCGGGGGATTCGGCGGCCTGCGGCGACGGCGCGGCACCGGTCAGGCGTGGGCCGCGCCCTCGGGCGGCCGGCTCACGGTCCGCCGTGCTGGCCGCCCGCCTGGTTCCGGTACCCGGGCCGCTGGGCGCCTCTCGCGGCGTACTTGAATAGACCGACCAGTCAGTAGTAAAATGTTTACCGGGAGTAAGGGTGATGGGTGCGCGACCGGGAGTTCGATGCCTGGGAATTCCGGCTTCGCCGCTCGCGCCCGGGGGTGCGCCGGGGACGTCGTTGAAAGACCGACCCGTCGGAACAAGCTACTTTAGGTGCCAACGGAAGCTCCCGACTAGATAAGGCCGCACGATGCCGCAGACCAGGGTGAAGGACAAGCAGGGCAAGAGCGCCAAGTGGCAGGCGCGCCGCCATGAGATCGTGGACGCGTCCGCGAAGGTGTTCGCCGAACGGGGCTACCACGCCACCAGCACCACGGAGCTCTGTGAGGCCAACGGCATCGGGAAAGGCGCTCTGTACTATTACATCGGCTCGAAGGAGCAGCTGCTTGCCGCCATCCACGACCGGGTGATGGACGAGGTCATGCTCGGGGCGGACCGGGCGGCGCTAGCGGGCGGAACCCCGCGCGAGCAGCTGGCGGGTCTCGGCGAGGAGCTCCTTGACGTCATCTTCCGCTTCCCCGACCACGTCTGGGTGTTCCTGCACGACTTCCCGGCGCTGACCGGCAAGAACGCCGAGATGTTCCGGCAGCGGCGACGGGCCTACGAGCGACGGGTTGAGTCCGTTTTCCAGCAGGGCGTCGAGTCCGGCGACTTCCGGCCGCTGGACACCCGGCTGGCGGTCATCGCGTGGCTTGGCATGCACAACTACACGTACCTGTCGCTGCGCGCGGGCGGTCATTTCTCGGTCAAGGAAGTAGCGAAGGCCTTCGCCGACATCTTCGTCTGGGGCATCGCCACCCGCGGCTGAGCCGCCGCCGGCCCGCCGCCGCCGGGGGCTGTCGCCCCGACCGCCCCGACCACCGTGTCACCGTGTCACCGTGTCACCGTGTCACCGTGTCACCGCGTCGACGAGCCCCCAGCGCAGCGCCGTCTCGGCCGGCAGCCGGTCTCCGGTGAGCATCAGCCAGGCGGCGCGCCAGCGGCCGGTCCGCCGCGGCACGCTGACCGAACCGCCTGCCCCGGGAACCAGGCCCATCCGGACCTCCGGCAGCATGAAGAAGGCGTCCTCGGCGGCGACGACCCGCCCGGCGTACGCGGCCAGTTCGGTGCCGGCCCCCACGCAGGCACCGTGCACCGTCACGGTGACCTTCGCCGCCATGCGGTCGATGACCCGCCAGGGTGCCCTGGTCAGCCGGACCAGGTACGCCGCCACCAGGTCCGTTGCGGCGCCGAACTCGTCCAGGTCCCCGCCGCTGCAGAACGCCGGCCCGGCGCCGCTCAGCTCGACCGACTCCACCGTCTCGTCGGCCGCGCCGACGAGCAGGGCGTCGAGCAGCTCCTCCCGCAGCCGCGCGCTGAACGCGTTGCGCCGCGCGGGGTCGTTGAGGACGACCGCGAGCCGTCCGCCGTCCCGGCTGACCAGCACCGGCTCGGCGGGCGCGGCGCGGGGGCGCGGGGCGCCCCGCTCGCCGAGCCAGCGGGCGAACTCCGGCCCGCCGAGCAGCAGCGAGTACGCCGCGGCCTCGGCCGCCAGCCCGCCGGCGGTGCCGAGGACGGCCGTCTGGCGGACCAGTTGCCCGCAGGCGACCGCGGCCCGCGGCGACCGCTCGACGGCCGCCAGCAGGCGGCCGAGCGCCCCCTCCAGGTCCGTCCCGCCCGGGACGTCGCCGGCCGCGACGACCTCCCGCATTCCGCCGTCCGCCGCCCGGGGAGCCAGCGTCAGCGTCGTCGCGGCGACCAGCGGCCGCAGCCGGGCGTCCGGCGGCTCGGTGAGCACGCCCGCGGTGACCGGCAGCGCGTCCGCGACCAGGGCGGCGGCGCGCCGGATCAGGCCTGGCGGCGCATCCCGCCAGTCGTCGAGCGCGAGCACCGCGACCGGGTTGGCGGGGCTGCCGTCCGGCCGCACCCGGAGTTCAAGCTGCCCCGCTAGCTCGGCGAGATCGGTGGGCATGGCGGGAACCATCCTCGGTTGCGTGTCCGGCGGCCGCTAGCCGCGTGCGTAGGCAAGCTCGCCGCCGATGAACGTCGCGGCCACGAGGTCGGACGCGAGCGAGTCCAGCATCTCAAGCGGCCCGGCCCGCAGCAGCGCGAGGTCCGCC
Source organism: Actinomycetota bacterium (assembly GCA_027326205.1). Classification (GTDB taxonomy): domain Bacteria; phylum Actinomycetota; class Actinomycetes; order Streptosporangiales; family Streptosporangiaceae; genus Trebonia. The sequence goes on along the minus strand of DAHWEX010000085.1, from coordinate 2,183 downwards.
GGACAGCCGGGTGCGACCGTCCGCAGGGTGCCGGGAGCGGCGGCCTCGCCGAGGAACAGGGCGAGCGCCCGGGCGGGGGCGACCGCCTCCCGCGCCCGCTGCGGCGGCCGGCGGGTGGCGGCGCGCATCACGTGCCACGGATCCTCGTTGCCGAACGGCGCGTCGCTGCCCGCCGCGACGGCTATGCCCGCGTCGGTCAGCGACCGCAGCCGCCACAGGTCGGGCAGGTCGCCGGGTGGCACGTCCGCCGCGTACTGCTCGGCTCGGTCGGCGGCGAAGTGCGGCTGCGTGACCACGGTCAGCCCGTGCAGTTCAGGCAGGGAATCGGCGCCGATGACCGCGCCGTGCTCGATCCGGTCGCCCCGCAGCCGTCCCGCGAGGTCGAGCGCGGCGAGCGTGACGATGAGCTGGACCCGCGTCACGCAGTGCACCGCGGCCGGACGGCCCGCGGCGTGCACGCCGCGGATCAGCCCGGCGAGTTCGGCCAGCGGCGGCAGCGTGGTGTCATCCAGCATGACCTTGACCGGGCCGATGCGGAGCGTCCCCGGCGGCGACCCTGCCTCCGGCGGTGCCATGCAGTACAGGCGCTGCGCGAGCGGTGCTCCGGCCAGGAACTCGAGGTCACCGCCGGTCGCGCCGGGCGTCGCGTCGGTGAACCCCGTGATTCCCAGCGAGCAGGCCTTCCCGCTCACCGCGCCCAGGCCCGCGCCCGCGCCGCCCGCCCCGCCCGCGCCGCCCGCGCTGGGCAAGCGGGTGGCGAGCCAGCGGTCCATCCGCCACAACCGCCCGGTGGGGCGGCCGTCCTCGTCGCGTTCCACCCCGCTGAGCTCGCACCGGTCGAGGCCCAGCCGGCCGGCCGCGAGTGAGTTGACCATCCACAGCGCGCCGGTGCGGTGCTGTACCCGCACCGGGCGGTGGGGGAGGAGCCGGTCAAGGACCTGGCGGTCCAGCGGCCCGGCGACCGACTCGTGGTACCCGACCGCGCGCAGCCACGCCCCCGGCGGCAGGTCCGCGTCCGCCGCCCGCAACCGGGCGCCCAGCTCGGCGCCGCTCCTCGTCAGCGGCGGGCCGGCGGGCACGCTGGCCGCCGCGGCCGCGAGTGCCCGCAGGTGCACGTGATGGTCGTGCAGGCCGGGCAGCAAGGTCCCGCCGGCCGCGTCCATGACCGCTTCGCCGGGTTCCGGCCGCAGGCCGGGACCGCACTCGGCGATCATCCCGGCCGTCAGGCGCACGTCGGCGCGCGGCAGGCCGGCCAGCGTCGCTTCGCTGGCCAGGTGGGCATCCGGCGGCCACACCCGCGCGTCGCGGATCAGCACGCGGCGCGCCGTCCGGCCAGCCAGGCGAGCACCGCGCCGGTATCCGCGCCGAGCTCCGGCGCGTGCCGCGCCGGGCCGGGCGGCGACGACGGGCGGCGCGGCGCGAGCACGGCCTGCTCGCGGTGCGCGCGCGGGCAGGCGACCGCTCCGCTCGGGAGGACCGTGTGCGGGCCGTGGCCGTGGCCGGGTGCGGCGGCGGCGAAGGCGGCGGCCACGTCCCGCATCGGCAAGTCGATCAGCTGGCCGCCGCCGGCCGACCGCGACAGCGCGACCGCGAGCGCCCCGCAGACGCCGGTCAGCGGGTCGGCGATGGCGTCGGCGCAGAAGACCGGCCCGGCCGGCGCGCCCGCGGTCCAGCCGACCAGGCCGCCCGCGACGGCGGCGTCGTCACCGAACGCCACCCGCCCGGGTGCCGCCCGGCCGTACCCGGTGATGCTGAGCCAGACCTGGCCGGGCCGGTGGGGGATCATCTCCGGTGCCGCTCCGGCGGCGGCCAGCGCGCGCGGACGGGACGACTCGATCACGATGTCCGCGACCGCGAGCAGCGCTGCCAGGCGGCCTTGCCCCGCGCGCGTGCCGAAGTCGACGCTGAGGCTGCGGTGCCCGGCGTGCAGCCAGTCGAAGAACTCCCGGTTGCCGTACCGCGCTCCGTCCGGGCGAGCCGGCGACTCGACCTTGATGACCTTCGCCCCGGCGAGGCCGAGCAGGCGCGCGCAGAGCGGGCCCGCCCACATCGACGACAGGTCGGCGACCACCGCGCCCTCCAGCCGCGCGCCGGCCAGCGGCGCGGCGATGCGCGCGGTCCGCCACGGCGGCCACGTGACCGCCCCGGCCGCGCTCCCGGCCGGAGCGCCGCCCGCGGCCGGC
>DAHWEX010000065.1 GCA_027326205.1 Actinomycetota bacterium | reverse complement strand
GCGTCGGCGACCGACGCGTCCGGGGCGTGGTCGATTACCTGGCCGGTGGCCGGGTTGACCGACGGGTAGGTCCGGTCGGCCGCGACCAGCTTCCCGTCGATGAGCATGCGATGCATCCGCGTCTCCTTCTGGTGCCGCCGTGAGGGCTTCCGTAAAGGCATATCAGAATACTATTATTCCTGTACCAACGGTTTGGCGCTAGTTACCTGTACCCACGAAGGGACACCCATGGGACGCGTGCAAGGCAAAGTGGCCTTCATCACCGGGGCCGCTCGCGGCCAGGGGCGGAGTCACGCGGTGCGGCTGGCGGAGGAGGGCGCGGACATCATCGCGGTCGACATCTGCCATGACATCGACAGCCTCCCTTACCACCTGTCGAGTGCGGACGACCTGAAGGAGACCGCCCGGCTGATCGAGGCGCTGGACCGCCGGGTGGTCGCGGTGCAGGCCGACGTGCGCGAGCGGGCCCAGCTCGTGGCGGCGATCGACCGCGGGATCGCGGAGCTGGGCAAGCTCGACATCGTGGTGGCCCAGGCCGGCGTCATCGGCCAGAAGAGCGCAGAGCCGCTGCAGGCGTGGGCGGACGTATTCGACACCAACGGGATCGGCATCATCAACGCCGTCCACGCGGCGCTCCCGCACCTGCGGGCCGGGGCCTCGATCATCGCGACCGGTTCCACCGCCGCCTTCATGAACACGCTGCCCATGCGGGAGGCGGGCACCGACTCCGGCGGCATCGCCTACATGGTGGCCAAGCGGATGGTGTCGAGCTTCATGCACGACCTGGCCCGCGAGCTGGCCCCCCGGCAGATCCGAGCCAACGTCGTCCACCCGACGAACGTGAACACCGACATGATGCGGGTCGAGCCCATGTTCCGGTCCTTCCGGCCCGACCTGGAGCACCCGACCCTGGAGGACGCGCTGCCGGCCTACCGCGTGCAGCAGGCGATGCCGATCTCCTGGGTCGAGCCGGTGGACATCAGCAACGCGGTGCTCTACCTCGCCTCGGACGAAGCCCGCTACGTGACCGGCGTGCAGCTGCGGGTGGACGCCGGCGGGTACCTCAAGTGGTACGACTACCACGCCTGACGGAAAGAAGGGAGACCTGACGTGAAGGTCCACGTGGACCCGGAGCGATGCCAGGGGCACACGCTGTGCTCGATGATCGCCCCCGCCCTGTTCACGCTGAGCGACGAGGATGGCCACTCGACCGCTATCGACGGCGAGGTCCCGGCCGACCAGGAGTCCAAGGCCGACGAGGCGATCCGCTCGTGTCCGGAACAAGCAATCTCGGTGATCCCCTAACCGGGCAGGAGGCGCGCCCATGACCACCCAACCCGTCGCGGATGACGACGCGGAACGGAAGAAGAACCGCTACCACTTCGACCGGCACACCCCCGATTACCGGGAGAAGTTCACCGACGTCACCGCGCAGATGCTGGACAAGTGCCCGATCGCGTGGAGCGACACCTACGGCGGCCACTGGGTCGCCGCCGGGCACTCCGAGGTGTTCGAGCTGGCGCGCTCGGCCGGCCACCTGTCCAACGACCACGATCCGCAGCATGAGCGGCGCGGCTACAAGGGCATCTCGATCCCGTCGCCGGACGTGGCGTTCCGCGGCGGGTTCCTGGAGATGGACCCGCCCGAGCAGCGGCACTACCGGCAGCTGCTCAACCCGTACCTGTCGCCCGCCGCGGTCGCCCGCTGGACGCCGCTGGTCGACGAGATCGTGCGGGCCAGCCTGAACGAGAAGATCGAGACCGGCCGGATCGACTTCGTCGACGACCTGGCCAACATCGTGCCCGCGGTGCTTACCCTGGGCATGCTCGGGATCCCGCTGAAGAACTGGGACATCTACGTCGAGCCGATCCACGCGTCGGTCTATACCTCGCCCAACTCGCCCGACATCGCCCGCATCCAGACGAGCAGGCTCGCCATGCGCGATGACATGGCCGCCCAGCTCGCGGAGATCAGGGCGAACCCGAGGCCGGGCCTGATCGACGCGCTCGCCCGGGCGGAGATCAACGGCAGCGTGCCGCCGGACTTCGAACTGCTCGGGATCATCGCCCTGCTCATGGGCGGCGGCTTCGACACCACCACCGCGCTGACCGCGCGATCACTGGAGTGGCTCTCGGAGCATCCGGCGCGGCGGGAGCAGCTGTCGGCCCAGCGGGGCGCCCTGCTCGACTCGGCGACCGAGGAGTTCCTGCGCTACTTCACCCCGGCCCCGGGCGACGGGCGGACCATCTCCGCGGACTGCGTCCTCGCCGGCCAGGAGTTCAAGGAGGGCGAGCGGGTCTGGCTGTCGTGGGCGATGTCCAACCGCGACCCCGCGGTCTTCCCCAACCCCAACGAGGTCGACCTGGCCCGCACCGGCAACCGGCACCACAGCTTCGGGCTCGGCATCCACCGCTGCATCGGGTCCAACGTGGCCCGCATGGTGTTCAAGCGGATGGTGACCGCGGTGCTCGACCGGATGCCCGACTACGTCTGCGACCCCGCGGGCGCCGAGCACTACCAGACGATCGGCATCATCCAGGGCATGAAGCACCTGCCCGCCACCTTCACCCCCGGTCCCCGGATCGGCGACGGGCTGGACGAGACGATCGCCCGGATGCAGGTGCTGGTCGACGAGGAGGAGCTGGCGGCGCCGGTCACCGCCCGCAAGGGCCCGGCCGTCGCCGGGTAACCCGGGTCGCGGCAACGTGGCGCGGCCAGGCGGCGCCAGGTACCGTTCGGCATCATCCTCCAGGTTTTGGGCACAGGTACGCCCCCGACGCGGGCTAGCGCGTCGGGGGCGTTTCCTATAAGGTCAGATCAGCTAACTATTAATGACATGCTCTTAGGTTAGCAATGCTGATCCGCTGACACCCGAGGAGCGGCCGATGGCGCTCATGCCGATCGAGCGGGGCAAGATCCGCGAGTACGCGGCCGCGACCGCGGCCGCCCGCCCGGCGTACCTGGACGACCCGCAGGCCCCGGTTCCGCCTACGTTCCTGGCGACCGTCGTGTTCTGGACGCCCATCGGCGAGACGCTGCGGTCACCGGAGGTGCTGCGGGCCTGCGCCGAGGCCGGCGTCGCGCCGGACCTGGGCCGCCTGCTCTCGCTTGAGCAGGAGTACGTCTTCCACGGCCCGCCGCCGCACGCGGGGGAGACGCTGCGGACCGCCGAGCGGCTCGGCGACATCACGGTGAAGCGGACCCGGGACGGCCGGGCGATGGTCGTGATCCGGTTCACGGTCGCGTTCAGCGACGAGCGCGGCGACCCGCGGGCCGAGTGCAACTACACGTCGGCCTACGTGCAGCGCCCGGCCGGAGCGGGGGAGCGGCCGTGACCGGGCTCGTTCCCGGCGCCCGGCTCCCCGAGCGCACGTTCGGGCCGGTGACGCTGACCGACATCGTCCGCTACCAGGGCGCGAGCGGCGACCTGAACCCGATCCACCACGACGACGAGTTCGCCCGGGCGGCCGGGTTCCCGGCCGCGATCAGCGTGGGCATGCTCGGGGCCGGCTGGCTGGCCGCCTACTGCACCGAGCACCTGGGCGAGGCGGCCGTCCGGCGCTTCCGCACCAGGTTCTCCCTGGTCGTCTATCGCGGGGACCGGCTGACCGCCTCCGCCGAGGTGGTCCGGCTGTTCGAGCAGGACCGGGAACCACGGGTGGAACTGGCGGTACGGCTGCGCAAGGACGACGGCTCGGTCGTCATCGACGGCACCGCCGAGTTCGCGGTCCCATAAAGAGCGAAGGAGCAGGAGAACAGTGCAGACGGGAACCAACGAACGCCCGGGACTCCCGGTCGCGCTGGTCATCGGCGGCGGCGGGATGGGCATGTCGGCCGCTCGCCGGCTCGGCCAGTCGCACCGGGTGGTGCTCGCCAGCCAGTCGGCCGCGAAGAACGCCGTGCGCGAGGCGGCGCTGCGCGAGGACGGCATCGACGCGGTCGCGGTCCAGTTCGACGTGACCGACCCGGACTCGGTGGCGCGGCTGGCGGGATTCACGGCCGGCCGGGGACCGCTGCGCACGCTGGCCCACGTGGCCGGGCTGTCGCCGTCCACGGGGGACTGGCGCCTCATCCTCAGCGTCAACCTGATCGGCACCGCGCTGACCGAGCGCGCCTGCCTGGAACTGGCCGCCCCGGGCACCGCGGCGGTGTTCGTCTCGTCCTCGGCGGGCCACCTGGCCGAGCCGCCGCCCGCGAACGTCGCGGCAGTCCTGGACGACCCGCTCACGCCCGGTTTCTTCGGCCGGCTGAACGAGGTCATCCCGGCCGGCGAGCAGACCCCGCTGCAGGCCTACCGGCTCTCGAAATGGGCGCTCAACCGGATGTGCCGCCGCCGCGCGGCCGCCTGGGGCGCCAGGGGCGCGCGGATCGTCTCCATGTCGCCCGGGCCGATCGCCACCCCGATGGGCGCCAGGGAACTGGAGGGGCCCAGCCGCGCGGTGAAGCTGAAGCTGATGGAGCGGCTCCCGATCGCGCGCGAGGGCACCATGGTCGAGACCGCCGACGCGATCGAGTTCCTGGCCTCCGACAAGGCCTCGTACATCACCGGCACGGACCTGCTGGTCGACGGCGGGATCGTGGCGGCGACCCGGCCGGCCTGAGGGGGATCCAACGTGACCGCTACCGAGGGCGACGCCGGGCGGGGCCCGCTGGCCGGGCTCACCGTCGTCGACCTGTCGACCACGCTGCCGGGCGCCCAGGCCACCCAGTTCCTCGCCGACGCGGGGGCCGACGTCATCCTGGTCGAGCGCCCGGAGGGCAGCCCGCTGCGGGCCGACCCGGGCTGGCCGGGGCTGCTGCGCGGCAAGCGCAGCATCGCGCTCGACCTGCGCGCCGGCGACGACCGGAGCACGCTCGACGGCCTGCTGGACCGGGCCGATGTCATGGTCACCACGATGCGGCCCGCCGCCGCGGCCCGGCTCGGCTTCACCGCCGGGCCGCTCGCCGCGCGGTACCCGCGGCTGGTGGCGGCGGCGATCACCGGCTGGGGCAGCCGCGGCCCGTGGGCCGGCTACAAGGGCTACGAGGCCCTGATCATGGCCAAGACCGGCGTGCTGCACTCCAAGCGGCAGCTTTCCCCGGGCCCGGACCCGGCCTACGTGTCCGTCCCGTACGCCTCGTACGCCGCCGCGCAGAACGCCGTCCAGGGCATCCTGGCGGCGCTGTTCGAGCGCGAGTCCAGCGGACTCGGGCAGTTGGTGGAGGCGAACCTGGTGTCCGGGGTCGGGGCCATGGACACCTACAACTGGTACTACGAGATGATCCTGCGCCGCTACCCGGACGCGTTCAAGCCGCTGGCCGCCGCCTTCGACGACGCCGGCCGGCCGCAGTCCCGGCTGATGTACGCGCTGCTGGTGGCGGCGGCCAAGGACGGCGCCTGGCTGCAGGCCGCCCACACGGCCCCGCGCCTCATGCGGGCGTGGCTGGAGGAGCTGGGCCTGGCGGAGGAAGTCAAGGACCCGAAGTGGTCCGGCTTCCCCGACCTGCCCACGCCGGAGCTGCGCTTCGAGTGGTGGACCAAGATGCTGGAACGCGTCGGGGAGCGGACGGTCGCGGAATGGGAAGCGGTCTTCGCGCGGAACCCCAACGTGTTCTGCGAGCAGTTCCGCACGCCCGACGAAGCCCTGGAGCACCCCCAGGTGGTGCACGAAGGCCGGGTCGCCGTGGTGGACGACCCCGACCTCGGGCCGGTGCGCCAGCCGTCCACCCTCGTGCACGCGGCCGGCCGGCCGCTCACCACGATCCGCCGCGCGCCGCGCCTCGACGAGCACGCCGGGGAG
>DAHWEX010000006.1 GCA_027326205.1 Actinomycetota bacterium | reverse complement strand
ACATTGCCGGCGATCCCCAATCACCAGCGAGCTTCTGGCCACCTTCCCGCTGCATCTGCACTGACTACCGCACGGGCTGCTGCACCCGCCCCCTGCACAGACGTCCGCACATGCATGCGGTGATGACGCTGAGATCTTATCGCGCCTTGGGTCGGTACACGAGATTCTGCCAATATGAGATAACCGGTTCCAGCCCCGGATCCGCCGGCCAGCGCCGAGGCGGCGCTCCACGCAGATCAGGGCTATGCTTCGGGGGTCAGCGCGTAACGTTAGGGCACCCAATGTTGAAGACATCCTCCGGCGGTCACGGCAGTCAGGGCGGTCAGTCCGCCCTCGCGAGCCTCGAGCAGCGACTGGCCGGCCGCGACCCGGATGACTCGGACGTCCCCGCACAGGTGCGCAAGTCGGTCAGGTTCATGCTCGGCGGCGCCCTGGTCACGGTGGCGGCGGGCATCTTCACCGTCATCGCGACGGTCGCCGACCCGCGGCTCATCAACAACGGGAACCCGCCCAAGGCTGGCGAGCTCACCAGCGACATCGTTCAGGTCGTCCTGCTGACCCTGGTGTACGCGGCGCTGTGGGTCGTGATGGCCAGGTTCAACCGGTCCGGTGCGGCGTGGGCGCGGATCGTGGCGTCGGCGCTCTTCGCCATTTCGACGTACAGCCTCTACGCGGCCGTCAATTCGCTGCACACCGGCGAGTACCTCGCGGTCGTCAACATCATTAGCTTCGTCCTCGCGGTCGCGGAGTGGATCTGCGGCCTGGGCGCGATCGCGCTGCTCTGGCGGGGCGAGTCGAGCGCTTACATCAAGGCCCGCTCCGCGCGGCGGTAGGCGTTGCCGGCCCCGTTGGGGACCCGCCTGCGTTGCGGGTGATCCGCGTCACCTCATGAGGCACGCGCCTTTTCAATCACCTGCATTTCGCGGACTGCGTGGCTGCTCATGGCCGTGATTGTTGATTCCTCCCGAATTCGCGGCTCACTCGACGGATTCCTGACCCCCCCTGGACTAATTCCTGCTGCTGACGTAAGCAGGAAACAGATCTGCGGACTCGCGCGGTCTAGACCATCCGGGAGGGGAGCCAGAGTAGTGGCACACGCATGGATGCCGGGAGCGTGTCGCATCCGGGCGAAAACTGACGGGGGCCCCCTGATCGGCGGCGCGCCACGGGCGGTCTGGCTGACTCTCGGGACCGCGCCAGGTGCGGTGTCCGTGCAGTCCGCGGCGCAGCGACTGATCGGCGAGCGCCGGCCGTGCCACCTCGTCTGGGACCCGGTGACCGGCGGTGTCGCCCAGCTCGTCTCCGTGCTGCGGGCCGGGCGCGCGCTCGGTGCGGCCGATCACCTCGACTGGGCACCCGGCCGGGTCCGGGTCGATTCCGAGAACGTGAACGCCGAGGGCCGGGTGTGCGTGCAGATCGGCGTGCTCGGGCACCCCGGCGAGCCGTTCACCGGCGGGACGCTCGCGGGGATCGAGATGATCATCAGCTGGCTCGACTCCTGGGGGGTGCCGCGCCGCTGGCCCGCGGGGCCGCCGGAGGGATACCGCCTGGACGTGCCGGCCTCGGCGGCGGCCATCGCCGACCGGCGCAGCCGGGTCGCCTGGGCGCGCGGCGGGCACTTCGGCGCGTCCCAGGTGCCCGGCTGCGAGAACGCGGGACCGGGGGCCATCGACATCGACCGGATTACCGGGCCGCACGGGCTGCTGGGCCGCGCGCGCGGCCTGCCCGCGCCGCGCGCGGAGGCCGCCATTCCCGTCCCCGCCTGATCTGCCTCAGCCGAACGGGGCGTGGTTTCACCTCGTTCGTCATGCTTCGCCGGATCGCCGTCCGTACAGCAATTACCGATTTTGGCTTTAGTCTTGGTGGAATGAACGACCGGCTAGTGTGGATCGACTGCGAGATGACGGGGCTCGACATCGAGCGGGATGCCCTCATAGAGATCGCGTGTTTGGTCACGGACTCTGAACTGAACCTGCTCGACGGCGGGATCGACCTCATCATCAAGCCCCCCGCGGAGGCGCTCGACCAGATGAGCGACGTCGTGCGGGAGATGCACACGACCTCGGGGCTGCTCGCCAGCCTCGAGGAGGGCATGACGCTCGCCGAGTCCTCCGACGCGGTGCTCGCGTACGTCAAGCACCACGTGCGGGAGGCGCGCAAGGTGCCGCTGTGCGGCAACTCGATCGCCACCGACCGCTGGTTCATCGCCCGCGACATGCCGGAACTGGACAACTGGCTGCACTACCGGATGATCGACGTCTCGTCGGTCAAGGAACTGGCGCGGCGCTGGTACCCGCGCGCCTACTTCGCCTCGCCGGACAAGCACGGCGGCCACCGGGCGCTCGCCGACATCACCGAGTCCGTCCGCGAGCTGCGCTACTACCGGGAGACCGTGTTCGTGCCCCAGCCGGGCCCCGACTCCGCGACCGCCAGGGAAGTCGCCGCCAGGTACGCCAAGAAGCGGGCGTAGAAGTGGCGCACCCACCCTCGCGCGTGCCGCTATACTCATGACATCCTTCCTGTGAAGGAAGCCTTGGTGGGTGTAGCTCAGCTGGCAGAGCGCTAGGTTGTGGTCCTAGATGTCGTGGGTTCAAGTCCCATCACTCACCCGCGTCGGCGGTGGCCCCTGTTCGCGGAAAGCGCGAACCGGGGCCTCCGCGGCTTTTCCACCCGGGGGGCGACCCCCGGACCCCCGGGGCGGGCTACGCCCGCAAACCCGGCACCACCGTTCGCGGAAAGCGCGAACCGGGGCCACCGCGGCTTTTCCACCCGGGGGACGACCCCCGGACCCCCGGGGCGGGCTACGCCCGGAAACCCGGCACTGCCGTTGGCGAAAAATGTCCTGCCAGGGGCGGCGCTGATCCGGCGGCTAGCGGCGGTGGCGCGGGAGGACGGGGCGGAGGATGGCCAGGAAGATCGCGCCGAAGATCACCGTCGGCATGAGCGCGCCGAGGACGGAGCCCAGGTCCGGGGTGCCGGCGACCAGCGCGCTGATTGCGTTGCCCACGAGGAGGTAGGCGACGATGCACAGGGCTACGGTGCGGCCGGGGCCGAGTTCGCGGCGCGACCGCGGGACGGGCGGGTCGGCCTGCGGTACCGGGACGGGCTGCCGTGACGTCACGGGCGGCAGGTCGTCGAACAGCGCGTGGAGCTGATCGCCGGTCTTCGCCGCGAACGCCTGCCCGGAGCGCTCACTGAACTCCTCGGCGGTCAGCCGGCCAGCCTGGTAATGCTGGCTCAGCTCGGCGACTGCCGCGTCACGTTCGGCGTCCGAGACCCGGATGACACCACGCGGGAAGCCCCGCGCCGGGATGTCCATAGCTCTGCCTCCATGCGTGCTCTCCGCCTACGGCCGCAATCCGCGCAGCCTGCGTCACGAAGGTACCCGCGTAACCACACTACCTATGGGTAGCAAGCTCAGCATCCGCCATGAGGACATGCGGATCCGTTGGGTCCGGCGGCCGCCTCTGTCGTCCCTCGCTCGACCGGCCGCTATCCGAGACCGCCGGTACACTGGTCCGTAGCTGGCGCGAGACAATCCGCAAGCCCTCGTCGCGGTCATGAGATCGCGGGCGATTTGAACCTTGCGGGCGGTGTCAGCCGTTGTCCGGTTGGGGGAACGCGGACAGCGGGTGCGCCCCGGTAGCGGGTCGACGGCCGAAGGGATACGCGGTGAGTGACGAGGAACCCTGGAAGAGCTGGTACCAGGCCGACGGGACGCCCGGGTCAGACGCGACGCAGGACGTGCCGTTCTCTTCGCCTATGCCTTCGACGCCGCCGGGACCCGGCGCCGGGCGGAGTGCCTGGCCGGAGCAGCCGCCGGCCGCCTCCGGGTACGGCGGCGGGTACGGCGGCGGCTCACCCGGCTACGGCGGCGCGCCCACGTACGTTCCGCCCGGCGGCGGCACGCCGGTGCGGGGCGGCGGCCGGCGCTGGCGGTTCTGGGGCCAGCCGGGCCGGCGCGGGCGGCGGATCACGCTGATCGTCGTCGTCGTGCTGCTACTGGTCATCGTCTCGGTCGGCGGCACGTACTTCTGGGTCAACGGGAAGCTGAACCGCACCGTCTCGCTCCCCGCCACCACCAACACGTCGGCGGGGACGAACTGGCTGATCACCGGCGACGACTCGCGCGGCGGTCTCACCCGCGCCCAGCAAGACGCGCTGCACCTCGGCACGACGGGCGCGAACGCCTCGGACTCGCTGATGCTGCTGCACATGGGCACCGGCAGGCCGGTGCTGATCAGCATCCCGCGCGACTCCTACGTCCCGATTCCCGGGTACGGGCAGAACAAGATCAACGCCGCGCTCGCGTTCGGCGGACCGACGCTGCTCATCCAGACGGTCGAGAACGTCACCGGCCTGCGCATCGACCACTACATGGGGATCGGCTTCGAGGGCCTCGCCAACGTCGTGAACACGGTCGGCGGCGTGCGTATGTGCGTCACGACCGCGGTCCCGGCCGACCCGACGGGGGACTCGGGCTTCACCGGCCTCGCGGCCGGCTGCCATACCCTCAGCGGCCCGCAGGCGATCGCGTTCGTGCGCGACCGGCACTCGTTCGCGACCTCGGACCTGCAGCGGATCCAGGACCAGCGGGCGTTCCTGTCGGCGCTGCTGTCCAAGGCGACGAGCCCGAGCGTGTACCTGAACCCGTTCACCGCGCTGCCGTTCGCCTCGGCGTCCGCGGGTGCGATCTCC
>DAHWEX010000001.1 GCA_027326205.1 Actinomycetota bacterium | reverse complement strand
CAAGTCGCTGACCGGCGGCAAGGAGCCCAACAAGGGCGTCAACCCGGACGAGGTCGTCGCCGTCGGCGCCTGCCTGCAGGCCGGCGTGCTCAAGGGCGAGGTCAAGGACATCCTGCTGCTCGACGTGACCCCGCTGTCGCTGGGCATCGAGACCAAGGGCGGGATCTTCACCAAGCTCATCGAGCGCAACACCACGATCCCGACCAAGAAGTCGGAGATCTTCACCACGGCGGACGACAACCAGCCGTCGGTGCAGATCCAGGTGTACCAGGGCGAGCGCGAGATCGCGGCCTACAACAAGAAGCTGGGCATGTTCGACCTGACCGGCATCGCGCCGGCCCCGCGCGGCATCCCGCAGATCGAGGTCAGCTTCGACATCGACGCCAACGGCATCGTGAACGTGTCCGCCAAGGACCTGGGCACCGGCAAGCAGCAGACGGTGCAGATCACCGGCGGCTCGACGCTGTCCAAGGACGACATCGACAAGATGGTCCGCGACGCCGAGGCCTACGCCGAGGAGGACCGCAAGCGCCGCGAGGAGGCCGAGGTCCGCAACCAGGCCGACACGCTCGTCTACTCGACCGAGAAGTTCCTGGCCGAGAACGACGACAAGGTGCCCGCCGACGTCAAGGCCGAGGTGAAGGACGCGATCGCCGACCTCAAGAAGGCCATCGAGGGCAACGACCTCGAGACCATCAAGAGCGCCAGCGAGCACGCCGCCACCGTCAGCCAGAAGATGGGCAGCGCGATCTACGCGGCGGCTCAGGCCGAGCGCCAGAGCGCCGCTGAGGGCGCTGGCCCGGAATCCGCGCAGGACGAGGGTGTCGTCGACGCCGAGATCGTGGACGAAGGCGAAGGCGGCGCCGCCTGATGACTGCACCTGAGGAACCTGTCATGGGGCCGATCATCCGCGACAACCGGCGGATCGACCCGGTGACCGGGCAGCCGAGAAGGGGCAAGCACGCTGCCTCCCAGCCGGCCGGCGCCACTGGCGCCGGCCGGCCGGGGGCGGTCGGCAGTGCCCGACACAGGATCGGGGAGGAGAACGCTCCGGTGGACGCCGCACAGGCAAAGCCGGCCGAAGCCGCGGCCCCGGCCGCAGCGGCCGCCGCGGCCGAGTCGCCCGCCCTCGACGAGCTGAAGAAGCAGCTTGCCGAGCGCACCGCCGACCTGCAGCGGCTCCAGGCCGAGTACGCCAACTACCGCAAGCGGGTCGACCGGGACCGGGCCACGGTGCGCGAGCACGCGGTGGCCGGCACGCTGTCCGAGCTGCTGCCCATCCTTGACGCCATCGGCCAGGCCCGCGATCACGGTGAGCTCTCCGGCGGCTTCAAGTCGGTGGCTGACTCGCTGCAGGCGGCCGTCGGCAAGCTCGGGCTCGTCAGCTACGGGCTGCGCGGCGACGCGTTCGACCCGAAGATCCACGAGGCGCTGACGCACACCTACTCCCCCGATGTCGCCGAAGACACCTGCGTGGAGATCTTCCAGCCCGGCTACAAGGTGGGCGAGCGGATTCTGCGGCCGGCGCGCGTCGCGGTCGCGGCGCCCGCCACCGGGCCAGACGGAGTCAGCGACGCCTCCTCGGCCGAAGACCTATAGAAACCGGACAACTAAACAGCCCAGCGAGGCCAGATGAGCGCGAAGGACTACCAGAAGGACTACTACAAGACGCTGGGCGTCCCTAAGACCGCGACGGCCGCCGAGATCAAGAAGTCCTACCGTGAGCTCGCGCGGAAGTACCACCCCGACGCGAACAAGGGAAGCGCAGAGGCGGAAGATCGCTTTAAGGAGATCACCGAAGCGTACAACGTGCTGTCCGACGAGAAGCAGCGCAAGGAGTACGACGAGGCCCGTTCGATGTTCGGCGGGTTCCGCACGGCCGCCGGCCGGCCTGGCGCCGGCGGCGGGGGGACCTTCGACCTCGGCGACCTCTTCGGCAGCGGCGAGGGACTCGGCGACGTGCTCGGCGGCATCCTCCGCAACCGCAACCGGCCGGGCGGCGGCGCGGCGACCCGTGCGCGGCGCGGCGCGGACGTGGAGACCGAGACCACGCTGGCCTTCGGCGACGCGATCGACGGCGCCACCGTGACGCTCCGGCTGACCGGCGAAGGCCCCTGTCCGGTCTGCGGCGGCACCGGCGCGAAGTCCGGCACGGTGCCCAAGGTCTGCCCCGACTGTCACGGCACCGGGCAGCAGGCCAGGAACCTGGGCGGCTTCGGGCTCTCCGAGCCCTGCAAGACGTGCCGGGGCCGCGGCCTCGTCGTCGAGGACCCGTGCCCGTCGTGCACCGGGAGCGGCCGGGCGATGAGCTCGCGCACCATCCAGGCGCGCATTCCCGCCGGGGTGGCGGACAGCCAGCGGATCCGGATCCCCGGACGGGGCGCGCCGGGCGAGCACGGCGGCAAGGCGGGCGACCTGTACGTCAAGGTCCACGTCCAGCCGCACGAGGTGTTCGGCCGGACCGGAGACAACCTGACCGTGACCGTGCCGGTGACGTTCACCGAGCTCGCGCTCGGCGCGGAGATCAAGGTGCCGACGCACCGCGGCCCCGCGGTCACCCTGCGGATTCCGGCCGGCACGCCGTCCGGGCAGGTGTTCCGGGTCGCCGGCCGGGGCATCCGCCGCAAGGACGGGACGATGGGCGACCTGCGCGCGACCGTCGAGGTGACGGTGCCCCAGGACCTGAACAAGAACACCAAGGCCAAGTCCGCGCTTGAGGACCTGCGGATCGCCACGGCGGGTCTCGACCCGCGCGAGGAACTGCTCCGCAAGGCGCGGCAGGACTGGCCGAAGTAACTGGCAATGAAGTAACTGGCAATGGGGCAATGCAAGAGGGAAGGAGATGGCATGAGCAACCCGTACGAGCTGTCCGACGACATGCCCGTATATGTCATCTCCGTGGCGGCGAGCCTGTCCGGGATGCACCCGCAGACGCTCCGCGGCTACGAAAGAGTCGGCCTGCTGACGCCGCGGCGCACCGCTCGCGGCGGCCGCCGCTACTCGATGCGGGACATCCTCACGCTGCGCGAGATCCAGCGGCTGTCGCAGGAGGAGGGGATCAACCTCTCCGGCATCAAGCGCATCCTCGACCTGGAACGGGAGCTTGAGCAGGCCAGGCTGATGGCGGCCGAACTGCACGCCCAGGTCTCGTTGCTCCGCAACGAACTGGAGTCCACCCGCGCGGTAGCGGCCAGGCTCGCCGAGCTGCGCAGGTCGCAGACCGTCGACCCGGCGGCCACGCTCGTGCCCGTCCGGTCGACTACCACGGTGACCTTTTGGCAGGCTGCGCCGGCGCCCGGGCCGGAGCAGGGCGAGAAAAGTTAATAACGATCAAGGGGGATCAGATTCTCTATGGATGTCAAGCTAACGCGGAAGAGCCAGGAGGCGCTCTCCGCCGCGATCCGCCAGGCCACCTCGGACGGCAACCCCCAGGTCGAGCCGGTGCACCTGCTGATGGCACTGCTGAAGCAGGCCGACGGGACGGCCCAGCCGCTGCTTGAGGCGGCGGGCGTGGACCTGCAGCGGGTGCTGACGGAGGCGTCCCAGCTGCAGGAGAAGCTCCCGCAGACGCGCGGCACCACCGCCAGCGCACCGGAGACCTCCCGCCCGCTGCTGTCCGTGATCAACACCGCGGCGGCCCAGGCCAAGGAACTGGGCGACGAGTTCGTCTCCACCGAGCACCTGCTCGTCGGCCTAGCGGCCGGCGGCGGTCCGCTGGCGACGGCCCTGCAGCGCCTTGGTGCCACCCCGGACGCGCTGACCAGCGCCTTCACCAAGGTGCGCGGCAGCGCCAGGGTCACCAGCGAGGATCCTGAGTCCACGTACCAGGCGCTGGAGAAGTTCGGCGTCGACCTCACCCAGCTGGCCCGGGACGGCAAGCTCGACCCGGTGATCGGCCGCGACTCCGAGATCCGGCGCGTCGTGCAGGTGCTGTCCCGGCGGACGAAGAACAACCCGGTGCTGATCGGCGAGCCCGGCGTCGGCAAGACCGCCGTGGTGGAGGGCCTCGCCCAGCGCATCGTGGCGGGCGACGTGCCCGAGTCGCTGCGCGGCAAGCGGCTGATCTCGCTCGACCTGGGCAGCATGGTGGCCGGCGCGAAGTACCGCGGCGAGTTCGAGGAGCGGCTCAAGGCCGTGCTCAACGAGATCAAGGCCAGCGACGGCGAGGTCATCACGTTCATCGACGAGCTGCACACCGTCGTCGGCGCGGGCCGGGCCGACGGCGCGATGGACGCGGGCAACATGCTCAAGCCGATGCTGGCCCGCGGCGAGCTGCGCATGGTCGGCGCGACCACGCTGGATGAGTACCGCGAGCGGATCGAGAAGGACCCCGCGCTTGAGCGCCGGTTCCAGCAGGTGCTCGTGGGCGAGCCGTCCGTCGAGGACACGATCGCGATCCTGCGCGGGCTCAAGGGCCGGTACGAGGCGCACCACCAGGTGCAGATCTCCGACGCGGCCCTCGTCGCGGCGGCGTCGCTGTCCGACCGGTACATCACCGCCAGGTTCCTGCCCGACAAGGCCATCGACCTGGTGGACGAGGCGGCCTCCCGGCTGCGGATGGAGATCGACTCCTCCCCGGTGGAGATCGACGAGCTGCGCCGGGTCGTGGACCGGATGAAGATGGAGGAGCTGGCGCTCTCCCACGAGTCCGACGCCGCGAGCAAGGACCGGCTGGAGAAGCTGCGCGCCGACCTCGCGGACCGGCAGGAGCAGCTCACCGCGCTGACCGCGCGCTGGGAGCAGGAGAAGTCCGGGCTCAACCGGGTCGGCGAGCTGAAGAAGCGGCTCGACGACCTGAAGGGCCAGGCCGAGCGCGCCCAGCGGGACGGTGAATGGGAGACGGCGGGGCGGCTGGTCTACGTCGAGATCCCCGCGCTGGACGCGGAGATCGCCGAGGCGGTCGCGAGCGACCGCTCCGCGGAGCAGACGGCCGTGCCCACCGCCGCCCCGATGGTGAAGGAAGAGGTCGGGCCCGACGACGTGGCCGACGTCGTGTCGGCGTGGACCGGCATCCCCGCCGGGCGGCTGCTCGAGGGCGAGACCGGCAAGCTGCTGCGGATGGAAAGCGAGCTTGGCGCGCGCGTGATCGGGCAGGCGGCCGCCGTGCAGGCGGTGTCCGACGCGGTGCGGCGGGCCCGGGCGGGCGTGGCGGACCCGGACCGGCCCACGGGCTCGTTCCTGTTCCTCGGTCCGACCGGCGTCGGCAAGACGGAGCTCGCGAAGGCGCTCGCCGAGTTCCTCTTCGACGACGAGCGGGCGATGATCCGCATCGACATGAGCGAGTACAGCGAGAAGCACTCGGTCGCCCGGCTGGTCGG
>DAHWEX010000789.1 GCA_027326205.1 Actinomycetota bacterium | reverse complement strand
CCGCCTGGTCACCGGCTCCGGCACGTACAGGGTCCGCTGCGGCCCGCGCGACCAGTAGCGGCCGAGGCAGAACCCGTTGAGCCAGGCGATGCCCTTGCCGAGACCGCCCTCGCCGGGACCGCCCTCGCCGGGACCGCCCTTGCCGAGTCCGTCCGCGCCGGGGAAGCCGGTGGCGAGGAACAGGTCGGCCGGGGCCTCCAGGCCGAACGTGAACCGGGCGAAGGCCGGCCCGCAGATGGCCGCAGGCGCCGCGTCCGGTGCCGCCAGCAGTTCGGCGGCGACCGGCGCGATGTCGGTGAGCGGCAGCGGCAGCACCCGCCAGTCGCGGACCGGCACGCCGTTCACGCACACCGGCCCGATGAGCCCCTTGGGCTCGCCGATGCGCGGCCCGTAGTCGACCCGGCCCTGGTCCTCCACGAGCAGCTCGAGCATGCCCCGCGCCCCGAACGGCAGTGGCAGGGCGCGGTCGTGGTGGTCCCTGGCGAGTACGCCGGCCGGCAGCCGGTTCAGGAACACCTGCGCCCGGTCGCGGACCTCGCCGGCCGTCAGCACGGCGGGCCCGGTCACGTCGACGGCCGCCTGGTACAGCGTGAGCCCCTGGTCCTGGCCCAGCGCGTCGGCGGTGACCGGGTCCGCGCTGGCGGTCCACGACCCGAGCCGGGGCAGCACGGACCACAGCGGCAGCACCCGGGAGACGGGCACCGAGAACGCCGGGGCGGGCACGGCGGGCGCGGGCCGGCCGGCGGGCACGGGGCCGTACCTGGCCAGCACCTCGCGCAGCGCCCAGTACTTGGCGGTCGGGTTCCCGGCCTCGTCCAGCGGGGCGTCGTAGTCGTAGCTGGTGACGACGGGGGCGTACGTCCCCTTGTCGTTGGCCCCGCTGGTCAGCCCGAAGTTCGTGCCCCCGTGGAACATGTAGACGTTCACCGACGCCCCGGCGCTTAGCAGTTCGTCGAGCGACGCCGCGACCTCCGCGGCGGGCCGCACGTGATGGTGCCCGCCCCAGGAGTCGAACCAGCCGTCCCAGAACTCCGCGCACATGAGCGGCCCGGTCCGCTGGTGCGCGCGCAGCGCGCGCAGCCGCTGCGTCACGTTCGACCCGAACGACCCGGTCGCGTGCAGGCCGGGCAGGCTGCCGTCGGCGAGCATCGACCCGACGGGCTGGTCCACGGTGGTCAGCGGCACGGTGATGCCGGTCCCGCGCAGCAGTTTGACGATCGCGCGCAGGTAGTCCTTGTCGGCCCCGTAGGCCCCGTACTCGTTCTCCGCCTGCACCAGGATGACCGGACCGCCCTCGGTCACCTGCCGCGGCACCAGCACCGGCGCGAGCGCGGCCAGGTACCCGCCCACGGCCTCGAGGAACGCCGGGTCGTTGCGCCGCACCCCCGACTCCGCGAGCACCCAGGCCGGCAGCCCCCCGTTGGTCCACTCCGCGCAGATGTACGGCCCCGGCCGGACGATCGCGTACATCCCCTCCGCCGCGACCAGGTCAAGGAAGCGCCCCAGGTCCAGCCCGCCGTCGAGGCGGAAGACGCCCGGGGCCGGGGCGTGCGCGTTCCATGCCACGTAGGTCTCGATCGTGTTCAGGCCCATCTGCCGGGCCTTGCGGATCCGGTCGGCCCACTGCCCGGGATGGACCCGGAAGTAGTGCAGCGCCCCGGAGAGCACCCGGAACGGCGAGCCGTCGAGCAGGAAGTCGGTGTCGCCGATGGCGAACTGCATGGTTGAGCTGTTCCCTTCCTAGCGTGCCGGTGGCCGGCCGAGAGACCCGGCCGGCCACCACGTAACAGGTCCTTCTCCCGCCCGCTACTTGCTCGTGACGCTGAACCCTTGCTGCGATCCGTAGGAGGCGGACTGCTGCTGCCAGGCGGCCAGGCCGGCGGTCAGCGTGCCCTTGCCCGCGTAGGCCGCGCCCACGGTGTTCGGGAAGATGCTGTTCGCGTAGACCTGGAAGGGCAGGTAGCTCCAGCCGGGCAGCACCGCGCTCGACGCCTGCGACAGCACCTGGTTGATCGCCTGGCCGCCGAAGTAAGCCTGCGCCTGGTTCTCCCAGGAGGCCGCGTTCAAGATCGCGGTGGCGGCGGGGAAGTCCCCGGTGCCCGCCGAGAGCCGCGCGCCCTGGCCGGTGCTGATCCACTGCACGAACGCGGCCGCCGCGGCCTGGTTCTTGCTCGCGGACAGCACCGCGTCCGAGCTGCCGCCGTTCTCCGAGCTGGCGGCCGCGCCCGCGGTGTACCCCGGGAGCGGCGCGACCCGCCACTGGCCCTTGCCGCCCGGCACGCCGGACTCCAGGTCGACGCCCATCCAGCCGCCGATGACCAGGCTGGCGATGTCGCCGTTGGTCAGGCCCTGGTACCACTGGCTGCTCCACGACGAGATCGGCGCGACCAGGCCGCCGGACACCAGCGGGCTCCACATGCTCACGAACTTCTGCGAGCCCGTGTCGGTGAAGTTGATCGTCACGTTCTTCGTGCCGCTGGTGACGTACGGGTGGCCGCCGGCCGCCCAGATCATCGAGGTGAGGAAGCCGGGGTCGCCGGTGTCGTTGGTGATGTACGCCTTCGGGTTGGCGGCGTGCAGCTTCTTCGCGTCGGCGACGTACTGCGCCCAGGTGGCGGGCACGGTCAGCTTGTACTTGTCGAAGACGGTCTTGTTGTAGAACAGCGCCATCGGCCCGGTGTCCTGCGGCAGCCCCACGAGCTGCCCGCCCGAGTGCACCGAGTCCCACACGGCCGGGCTGAACTGGCTCTGGTCGGCGGACAGGCCGTCGCTGGCGAGGTTGGCCAGCGACCCGCCGAGCGCGAACTGGGGCAGCGCGTAGTACTCGATCTGCGCGATGTCCGGGACGCCCGAGCCGGCCTTGATGGCGTTCTGCAGCTTGGTGTACTCGGTCGTGCCGGTCCCGGCGTTGACCAGGTTGACCTTGATCTTCGGGTAGGCCTTCTCGAAGGCCGCGACCAGTTGCTTGTCCTGCGGCGCCCAGGCCCACCAGGTGAGCGTGGTGGGCGTCTGCAGCGCCGAGGACGCGCCGGCCGAGGCGGACGAGCCGCCGGCGGCAGCGGAACCGGACGCGGAACCGGAGCTCGAGCAGGCCGCGAGCGCGCCCGCCAGGGCCACGCCGACCGCGGCGCCGGCCATGGTCCTGGCGATCCGGGAGCGAGGGGCTTTCAGCATCGATGCGCCTTTCTCTATTCTTCTGGTGCTGGGAGTTTTCTGGTGCCGGGAAGCGGTTGCGAGAGTCAAAGACGGGAGAGCCAGCCGAACGGGCCCCGGCTCCGCCTGGCCGCTCACGCCTTCACCGAGCCGGCCGCGAGCCCCGACCGCCAGTAGCGCTGCATGATCAGGAACGCGACCATGATCGGGATGACGGTGAGCAGGGAGCCGGTGATCACGAGGTTGTAGACGGCCTGGCCGCCCGCCGTGGAGGCCTGCATGTTCCAGTCGTTGAGGCCCACGGTCAGCGGGTACCAGTTCGGCGTGCTCAGCATGATCAGCGGCAGGAAGTAGTTGTTCCAGGTGGCGACCACGGTGAACAGCGCCACGGTCACCATGCCGGGGGCGAGCAGCCGGCTGGAGATGGCGAAGAAGGTGCGGAACTCGCCCGCCCCGTCGATCCGCGCCGCCTCGAGGATCTCGGTCGGCACGGCCTCGGTCGCGTACACCCAGATCAGGTAGAGCCCCAGCGGGCTGACCAGCGACGGGATGATGACCGCCCAGGGCGTGTTGGTCAGGTGCATGTCGCTGAACAGCAGGAACGTCGGCACGGCGAGGGCGGTGCCGGGCACGGCGACCGCGCCGAGCACGACCGCGAAGACGGCGCGCTTGCCGGGGAAGTCGTACTTCGCCATGCCGTACCCGGCCAGCGTCGCGAGCGCGGTGGCGCCGCCCGCTCCGGCCACCACGTACAGCACGGTGTTGCCGAGCCAGCGAACGAAGATGCCGTTCTCGTAGGTGACGACCTGGTGGATGTTGCTCCACAGCGCGAACTTCCCGCCGAACCACAGGCCGAAGGTCGAGAACAGCGCGTCCTCGGTCTTGGTCGAGTTGACGACCAGCCAGAACAGCGGCAGCAGCGCGTAGAGCAGCATGGCCGTCATCACGATGCTCAGCACCGTGGAGTGCCGGCGGCGGGCCCGGTGCCGCGATCCCGCCCGGCCGGGCCGGCCCGGCCGGGCGAAATGCGGCGGCTTGCGGCCGGCCTCGGCCGCGGCGGACCCGGTCGCGGCCTGCGTCACGCTCATGAGGCCCTCCTGCGCCCGTACCACTGGACGGCGGCGGCGATGATCACGGTGAGAACCCCCATGACGATCGCGATCGCCGCCGAGTAGTTGTATTCCTGGCCCGCGAACGACAGGTTGTAGGCGTACATGTTCGGGGTGAAGTTCGTCGGGATCGTGTCCGGGGCCAGCGCGCGCAGGATTTCCGGCTCGTTGAACAGCTGCACGCTGCCGATGACCGAGAAGATCAGCGAGACCACGATCGCGACCCGGAGCGCGGGCAGCTTGATCCAGCGGATGATCGCGAACTGGGTCGCCCCGTCGATCTCCGCCGCCTCGTACAGTTCGCCGGGCACCGCGCGCAGCGCGGAGTAGAAGATCAGCATGTTGTAGCCGACGAATTCCCAGGTCACGACGTTACCGATCGCGCTGAGCACCCAGTTGCTGCTCAGCGGGTCCGGGAAGTGCCCGCCGAAGAACGACCGCGCCCGGGCGACCAGGCCGAACTGCGACCCGTACATGAACCCCCACATGAGCGCCGCGACCACGGCGGGCACGGCGTACGGCAGGAAGATCGACAGCCGGTACAGCGGCGCCCAGCGCAGCCGGGCGCTATCCAGCGCGAGCGCGGCGAACAGCGCGAGCACCGTCATGATCGGCACCTGCACGGCGAGGAACAGCAGCACGCGCCGCACCGACGCCCAGAACTGCGGGTCGGCGAGCGCGGTCTTGTAGTTGCCGATTCCGACGAACGCGTTGCCGCCGATCAGCTCCTGGCGGTACAGGCTCAGGTAGACCGCGTAGCCGATCGGCACGATCAGCGCGAACGTGAAGACCAGGAGGAACGGGCCGACGAACCCCCAGCCCGTCCACCGCTCACGGCGCAAGCGCCGGCGGCGTGGCGCCGCACGGGCTACTCCCGCCACTGCCGGGTTGACTGACATCAGCGTCCTCTGCGATCGGTTCCATGTTTGCGTAAACATCTTGGTGTTTACGTGAACATAACCCGCCGCTAACATGTGGCGCAAGCATCAAATTGGATACGAGCGAGGCGCCCATGACATCGCCCAGGGGAAGCCGCCCCGGAACGGCACGGCCGTCGATGGCCGACGTGGCCCGGCTGGCGGGCGTCTCGTCGCAGACGGTGTCCCGCGTGTCAAACGGCCAGGCCAACGTCGACGAAGCCACCCGCGCGCGCGTCCTGGACGCCATGCAGACCCTGGGCTACCGGCCGAACGGCGCGGCCCGGGCCCTCAAGAGCGGCCGCTTTCACACGATCGGCGTGATCATGACCACGCTGCAGACGCTCGGCAACATCCGCACGCTCGACGCGGTCGCGACCGAGGCGGTGCACGCCGACAACGCGGTGCTGCTGATGCCGATCCCCGACCCGACCCTGCGCAGCGTGTCCGGCGCCTACCAGCGGCTGTCCGCCCAGGCGGTCGACGGCGCGGTGATCATCCTCGAGGCCCGCTTCCTCGACCGGGCCGAGTTCGCGCTGCCCCCGGGCATCCCGGTCGTGGTCATCGACTCCGGCGCGGGCCCCGGGTACACGGTGGTCGACACCGACCAGGCGCTCGGCGCGCGCCAGGCCACCGCGCACCTGCTCAGCCTCGGGCACCGCCGGGTATGGCACGTCGCCGGCCCGGAGACGTCGTTCTCCGCCGCCCACCGGTCCGAGTCCTGGGAGGGGACCCTGCGCGCGGCGGGCATCGAACCGCCACCGCTGCTGCGCGGCGACTGGACCGCGGAATCCGGCTACCGGCACGGCCTGGCGCTCGGCCGGCGCGACGACGTCACCGCGATCTTCGCCGCGAACGACGAGATGGCGCTCGGCGCGA
The DNA here is from genome assembly GCA_027326205.1 of Actinomycetota bacterium. Lineage (GTDB taxonomy): Bacteria > Actinomycetota > Actinomycetes > Streptosporangiales > Streptosporangiaceae > Trebonia. The sequence goes on along the minus strand of DAHWEX010000789.1, from coordinate 3,729 downwards.
TGCGCGCGCTGCACGAGCTCGGCCGCGCCGTCCCCGGCGACGTGAGCATCGTCGGCTTCGACGACATGGACGGCGCGGCCAGCTTCTGGCCGCCGCTCACCACGGTCCGCCAGGACTTCGCCACGGTCGGCCGCCTGAGCATCCGCAAGCTCCTGGACCGGGTCGCCGACCCGGCCAGCCCCCCCGACACCACCGTCGTCCCCACCGACCTGGTCATCCGCGCCAGCACGGCCCCGCCGAGGCCGTGACCCGCGCCGCGCCCGGCCCTCTCCGATGGGAAGTCGAAGAAATAGCCGTATCCGATGGGAGCCGGGGCTTCGCGAACTGGTCTCCCGGTGCCGGTTACACCTTCCCCGCGTTCACGTAGCTGGCGTGACTGTCCGGGGCGAGGAGGACCCAGACCTGGCCGGGGGCGAACAGCATCCGCTTGCCGTCCAGGGTGTACGTGGTGCCGCCCTCCAGGCTCGGCCGGGACCAGCGCACGGTGTAGGCGCGCCCGTCGCGCAGGACGACCGCCTTGCCGGAGCCGGTCGACTTCGCGTACGGCGGGCGGCCGCCGTACTCCTCGAACCGCGACGTCGCGATCTGGGTGTACTGGATGATCACGGTGCTGCCGCCGAGTTGCCCGCCCTCGGTGGCCCCGGCCGGGCCGCCGTCGATCCAGGCCAGCCAGCGCCTGGCCGTGGCCGACCAGCGGAAGGTGTAGGACGCTGCCGGGTACTTCACCGAGTAGGACGCGACCGCGGTCCCCCCGGCGGGCAGCGCGCCGAACCGGAACCCGATGTCCCTGGCCACGGAGGCGCCCTTCGCCTCGGCGAGTAGCTGCTCGGTGTTCGCGTACAGGTTGTACGGCGCGGGCCGGCTGCCGGAGCGGTAATAGCCGCCGACCCGCAGCGCGTACAGGTCGACGATCGGCGCCCGCTCGACGAACGGCACCAGGTGCGGGGTGGCTCCCGACCAGGCGAACGCGGGCCGCCCGAACTGGGTGAGCAGGTCCAGGTCGCTCTGCCTGGCGCTGCGCACCGGCCCGACGACCGGCGGGACGTGCGACGAGTACACCGCCATGAACCGGGTGAGCCCGCCCTCGACCGGGATCACGTAGATGATGTCCGCGGACTGCAGCCCGGTCTGCGGCCGGGCGTAGACGATGTTGTCGATCTTCACGGCGAGCACGGGCTTGAGCTCACTGACCCGCTCGCCGGTGAACGGGTCGACCAGCGGCCCCGTGGGCTTAGCCGGCGCCGGCGTCCGGGTGGCGCTCGACGTCACCGGGGCAGGCGGCCTGGCCTTGTCCGGCCGGGCCGGCGCGGTGCCGGAGCCCGAGGTGCACTCGGCAACGAGGAACGCCGTGGCGGCCAGGCTCAGGCCCAGCCCGATCGCGGTGGCCAACTGGCGCCGCGTTATCTCCCCTCGCGGCCAGTTCCGGCCGTGCCGCCCAGTCATCGGTCAGCCTCTCATCGTCGTGGCGTCTGTCGTGGTACCAGCCTCTGGTGGATGACGTGAAATCACGCGGTGGCAGGTCTGAGGGTAATCCCGCTCCCCGGTCCCGGCCAGGGCCGGTACCGGGGAGCGATCGCGCCACGCCGAGCCGGTCACGCCGCGCCCGGGTCGCGCCGGGTCGCGCCGGGTCGCGCCGGGCCGCGCCCGGGTCGCGTCAGGGCCGCGTCAGGCGGTGACCGTCGAGCCGGTGACGCTGCTGCGCCCGTTCTCGATGTGACCGGTGAACCGCCGCGACCAGGTGCCGTCGCCGCTCACCGTCACGGTCACGTCGTACCAGCCGCCGCTCAGCGCGAGCACGTCGAACGCGAACGTCTCCGGGAAGCCCGGGCGGACCTGGTAGGAGGCCGGCCGGGCCGTGGAGTAGTGGTTGTGCGTGACGGTAAACGTCACCTCAGCCCTGCCGCCGTTGCTGAGCTCGAGGATCAGCGCCGGCGTGAGGCCGAAGCCGCCGGCGTAGTAGGAGGCCGTGGCGTTCGCGGTCGCGCCCGCCTTCGTGGTGTCGCCGGTGAACCGGCGCAGGAACCGGTTCGCGCTCACCACGGTGATGTCGTACGGGCCAGCCGCGCCGAGGGGCACCGTCGCCTCGGTCTTCGCGGTCACCTTCCGCGTCGGGGCGACCGTGTACTGGCTGGGGAACCCGGCCGGGTACGAGGCGACCGCGGGGGTGGCTGCCAGGTTGTCGTACACCGCGAAGACGCTGGCCTTGGAGGCGAACGGCGCGTTGTTCGACAGCGCCAGGCTGGCGGTGACCGTGCCGCCGCTGGTGGTGAACCCGGTCAGGTTGGCGTTCGCCTGGTACGGCAGCGGCCGGGCGGGCTTGTTGCCCGGCTCCTGCGCGGGCAGCGCGTTGTCGGACGGGAGCACCTCGTAGCTATTCGCCTCGCCGACCGGGGCGGACACGAACGGCAACTCGGGCAGCCCGTAGACCGGGTGCTGGAAGTCGAACGCGCTCAGCAGGTCACCGGAGACGGAACGCCGCCACTCGCTGATGTTGGGGCAGATCGCGGGCTTGCCGATCGCGGTGGTCCACTTCTCGAGGAACTGCAGCACCGAGGTGTGGTCGCTGACCTCCGAGGTCACCCAGCCGCCCCGGGTCCACGGCGAGACGAGGAGCAGCGGCACGCGGAAGCCGAGACCGACGGGCAGTGGGACCGGGGGCACCTCGGCCGAGCCGGTCTCCGTGTAGAACTCGTCGGTGGTGCCCTGCGGCGGGACGGGCGGCGGCACGTGGTCGAACGCGCCGTCGTTCTCGTCGTAGTCGATGATCACGAGGGTGGAATCGAAGGTCTCCGGGTCGGTCGCCAGCGCCTGCAGCACCTTGCCCACGTAGTACGCGCCGTCGGCCGGCGCGCCGTCTGGGTGCTCGGAGTACTGCTGGTTGGTGACGATCCACGACACCTGCGGCAGCGTGCCCGCCTTGACGTCGGCGAGGACGGCGTTGGCCAGGTTGTCGCCGTTGTACCGCTCGTAGTCCAGCGGCTCGGGCACGGTCGCCAGGCCGTTGTCGTAGTACACGTTGGTGCCCGGTGCCGGGGCGGTGCCGCCCTGCGACGGGTCGAGGCTGGCGAACGCGGCGAAGTACTGCGCGCCGTTGTCGCCGTAGTTGTCGCTGCCCTGGTAGATCTTCCAGGTCACGCCCGCCTCCTGCAGGGTGACCGGGTAGCACTGCCACGGCAGGAAGCGGCCGAGTTCGTCGCCGCCGCCGTAGGCGACGAAGCCGCCGTTCTCCTGGTCGGCGTTGACCGTGCCGGACCACAGGTAGGTGCGGTTCGGGCCGGTGGCCGACAGCACCGAGCAGTGGTAACCGTCGCCGACCGTGTAGGCATCGGCGAGGGCGTACTGGAACGGGATGTCGCCGCGCGTGAAGTGACCGAGGGTCTCGATGCCCTTGGCATGCAGCCAGGCGTTCATCAGGCCGCCGTACCAGGCGCCGTGCTGGGTCTCCCAGCTGTGGTCGGTGCCGTTGGCGTTCTGCGCGCCCTGCTCGGCGCTGGGCGGCCGCGGTGAGCTGGTGACGATGCCCGCGGACAGCGAGAACGGGTACTGGGTGCCGGTGACCGGCGCGCCGGGCGGGGTCGTCGGCTGCTGGAAGACGCTCAGGCCGCCGGGCAGCGTGATCGCGGCGGTGTCGCCGTAGCCGATCACGCCCTTCAGGGTGCCGAAGTACATGTCGAAGCTGCGGTTCTCCTGCATCATGACGATCACGTGCTTGATGTCGCGGAGATCTCC